>NZ_JACGVK010000073.1:0-41868 GCF_014077185.1 Colwellia sp. MB02u-10 | reverse complement strand
ACACAGGCGATGAGAATATCTTTTACCCCTCGGTTTTGAAGTTCAGTTAACACGTTGAGCCAGAACTTAGCCCCTTCATTTTCGGATATCCACATGCCGAGCAATTCTTTATGGCCTTCAATATTAACGCCTAAGGCGAGATAAACCGCTTTATTAATCACGCGTTTGTCTTGCCTGATTTTAACCACCAAACAGTCTAAATAAACAATGGGATAAACTGCATCGAGTGGCCTGGCTTGCCATTCAATCACTTGCTCGATAACGGCGTTTGTTACGCGAGAAATAAGCGAGGGTGACACATCAGCATCGTACATTTCTTTGAAGGTAGCGACGATATCACGCGTGGTCATACCCTTGGAATACAGGTATAAAATTTTGTCGTCCATCGAGGTGAAACGAGTTTGGTTTTTCTTCACAAGTTGAGGTTCAAAGCTTGAATCTCTATCGCGTGGTGCATCTAAATCGACTTGACCATCTTCGGTTCTGATGGTCTTCGATGAATAACCATTACGGTAGTTATTTTGCTGGGATTGTTCATGGCGAGCGTAACCAAGATGTTCGTCTAGTTCAGCATTAAGTGCTGCTTCAACCGTTATCTTGGTTAACATTCTACGAAAGTCAGTTAAGTCTGCTTCCGTCTTAATTGATTTAGCCGCTTGCTTACCGAACGCTTCGAGTTCTTTCTTATTCATAGTCTGCCTATCCTTAACCCTACATGGGTATTAATAATAGGCAGTTACACAGATATTGTTACAGGGTCCTATTTTGAGATCTTTATCTTTTGATATGTTTTCCGCTAATTTTTCTAGTAGATTAGGATTGCTCATAACATACATATCTAATATGTACTTTGGGACATATAAGTATTCACTAGCATTATTTCTAATACCAATTTTACTATTATTATCCAAAAATTTTACATTGTGGAATAATTTTGTTGTTGTATCGCCTACGTGAATAGCTATTTTCGCAAACCACTTTATTGCATCTACAGATTTTTTTATAACATCTTTAAATCCAATATCTCCAAAATCATTTTCTGCCATTTTTTCAATAGCTTTTTTTGCATATGTAAAGCCAAGTGCACTAGCTGTTGCAAGAACCCATTGTGCTGTAGAGTCAGGAATAAGTGCTTCCCAAGAACCTTCTTGGATTTTGATTGGAATTTCGTAATCGAATTTTTGTAAATCAGGAGACTGTTTATTAATGCATGAACGTAAAGCGAAGTCTATTCCAATTAGAGCTATAGCTTGTTTTTTTGTATCCATTATTCCTTTGTTTACACCTTTACCACTATATTTTATATAGCCAATACCTATTGTATTAGTCATTAAATATCCTTATTTTTTATAAGTGTTTATCATATGGTGGATTACCTAAATTTTCAATTTTATTGAGACTTATTTTTGGGATAAACATCACACCTAAATTGAGTTGGAGTGTAACGCCCCTCTGGGTGTTGTCGCCACGGCGACGCCAAGAAGACAACAGAGCGCCAAGCCGTTAAGGACCAATCTAAAATAAACAACAAATGCTGTCGAGTTTACAATTAGGCTTATATTGGTCTCGTTACAACCATTAAATAGATTTCATTTACTTTTGTTTATTTCTATTCTATTTATTTAAAACATTGCCGTTTATAATGCCGCATTAATTTTATAGCTTTGAAGAGTAATATGAACTTCCCAAAAGATGAAACCGGTAAAGTATTGTTTGAAATGCAAAAAGCGGGTATCGATTTAACCGTTATGCATACTATTGTTTTTTTTCACTTATTTGAAACACAAGAACAAGCAGAGGCTATGGCAGCTCATCTTGCTGAAATAGCACCTGATATTATTTGTGATGTTCACATTAATGAAGATCCAAAAGCATGGGATTTAGATTGTGCAATAAAAGTTATCCCTCTTTATGATGCAATTATTGCTCAAGAAGCTCAGTTTGAACAAATAGTAACTCAGTTTAATGGTTATACGGATGGCTGGGGAATTGAAGCTTAAATTACTCATGTTTTAGCTAACTTATCAAGTCACCCATAATAATTTTGTCATATTTAGGTTAGCAAACTAGGGATTAGGTGGTTCTTGGTTTTAAATTAATAGCTTGGAGTGTGTTTACTGGTTTGGCGTCGGGGGTACCGACGACACCCAGAAAAGATTAGGGAGACTAGCGCCGTTCATACTTCTTTGGCTCTGGACTCCCTCGGCACTGCTGAATTAAACGTGTTTCCTCTATGATGTCCAATATTCTTCGAGGCACCAGCGCTGATGGCACTGCGTTTCTTGCCATCCATAGCACCGCGCTTTCACTGATATCCATGCCAGTGATATGTGAATATTAGTCATCATTCCGGCGTTTAATGAAGCAGACTTGGTGTTTGGTTCTTTTCTTGAGTTTATTCTTTAATATTTCAATAAATAAGTTTGCTAAATAACCACACCATAGAACTCAAAAACTCCTGATCCCATCTCAGCAACAGAAACTTAATTTAGATAAGTGCGATGTTTATCAGAGCCAGGGATGGCGGAGACTGCCGTGTGAAGAAACTATTTTCGGCAGGGATAAACTTCGTGCCACTTATGTTTAAAGAAAAGTCAGTTGGAGTGTTTGCTGAGTAGGGCGCCATGGAGCGGGAGTAGGGAGTCCAGAGGCCGAGTTTAATATGAGCAGCGTGCAACCCTCTCTGGTGTTGTCGCCACTGCAACGCTGAAATATAAACTCAAAGCTTTTAAATTTTGAATATACTACATTGCCGCTGTGCCGACAGTAGCCAAAGATAGGTTGAAACAACCCGCTCTCTGATTGCTGTTTTAAAGTTAATTATTACTCAAAAGTGCGTGCCAGTATTACTTTTGCTTCTTTTCGCGCTAAACAACTCGCTAATGGTTTGTCGTTAAACTTTTCTTTAGTTACTTGTTTTGACACCGTTTTCACTTCTTGTTCATTCCAGTTAATGACAACTTTGCAGTTAATGTTATCGCTACTTTCACTGTAGATAATCTTAACTGAATCAGAGCGGTTGATAAGTAGCTTGTATGGATATCCCATAGCAGAGGTTAATTTTTCATAACTTGTAGTTTTTGATTTTTCTGCATTGGCTGAAATTGAAATAATTGATACTAATGCAATAACTATTAATCTTGAGTTAAATATATTCATAACGTTCTCAATGTAGGTAGTGAGTGATAGCAATAAAATTACTCCTTGTATTAGCAAGCTACAAACGATATAAACTTAACAACACTTAAGATTTTCTAATGTCATTGTTGGTGTTAGGTCGAAATAAACAGGTAAAAATATTATGCGTATGCCGCCACTGAAATCATTACAGGTATTTTTATCTGCCGCTAGGCACAAGAGCTTTAAGGCGGCTGCTGAAGAGTTATTTGTCACTCAAGCGGCGATTAGCCAGCAAATTAGAATTTTAGAAAGCTATTTTGCCACGCCTTTGTTTATACGTGAGAACAAGCAAACACAGCTCAATGCTCAAGGTTTGCGATTATTCCCATTTATTGAAAATGCCTTTGAACAGATAAAACTGGGAGTAAATGCGGTTAAGGGTGAGCCTAATGCTAATGAATTAAAAGTTAGCGCGTTACATTCTGTTACCTCGCTATTGTTGTTACCAAACATTAATATTTTTCAGGAAGAAAATAGCGAAATATGTGTGCAATTTGCACCAAATAATAACCTAGAGTCATTTATGCAAAATGGCGTAGATGTTGCGATCCGTCGTGGTTTTGGTGAATATCAGGGGTTAGGCAGTCGTAAACTCACCGATGATGAAATTATCTTAGTTGCTAGCCCTTTATTAGTTGGAGTGGATAGCCAAGATCCGACTGAAATTTTTACGCTACCTTTACTTGAAGATACCAGTAGTGATATTCAAGAGGCGATTAATGACTGCTGTAAACAATTTCACATTAATAAAGCTGAATTGCGCAGCAGCATACGAACAACAGATGCATTACCTATTATTCAAAATGTGCTAGCAGGTCAGGGCATTGCGTTTGTTAGTCGGGCTTTAGTTAATCACAACATTAAAATGGGTCAGTTAGTCAATGTTTTTGATTACGCTTATGCTAGCTCACGTGCTTTGTTTTTAGTTGCGCCTGAGCACCATTTTAACTGGCCAAAAGTGCAACGTTTTGAACAATGGGCTAAGGCCTTGTTTGTCTCATAAAAAACAGCCAGTTTACACCTTTGTATATCTTCAACGAGACAATAATTTAGCCGCTTTATCACCATCATTTTATTCATAGTCTTAATAGAGCCGGCTAAAGTGTGTGGTTGTTGTCGGCTTTGAAAGTAAAAGCAATTTACCTGTAGTTAGTAACTGCTTACAAAGTAGTATCAAGTTTGCTAAGTAGCTTAGTGTTAAATACTCAAAGTTAGGACATAATCAAGGTACTATATTGTTGTTTTCATGATTATCTGTAATGCCTGTTAATTAAGTTTTCTAAGACTTATTGAGTTGAAGTAGCTCAATGAAAAATTTAAATTCAAACTAATATTGCTTACGAAAACCAGGCTATTTACACGGATATTAAATGTACTATAAGGCTTAATTTAGATTAGTTTTTCCTGTGTAATTGGTCTATTATACTTTTAACAAATTAGAGTTTTAATCAGTTTATTGGCAATCTATAGGAAAATAATAATGAAAAAACTATTCAAGGTAATGCCCCTAATTTTAGTCCCTTTTTTGAGTGTTATATCGCTATCTTCGCTCTCAGCTGACTTACCAGTACACGGCCCTATTACTTTTGCTATCTATGATAGTAATGGTGACGGGTTCATTAGTGAGCAAGAGTTTAACCAAGTTAGAAGTGATCGTATGGCAGTGAAAAAAGCTGGCAAAGGTCAAGGTTATAGGATGGAACCAGGGCGCAAAAAAGCAGAAGGTAAGAGTAAAGGCAGAAAGATGGCTAGCTTCACCAAATTCGATTTAAATGGCGATGGTGTTATCTTAAAACAGGAATTCTCTGATGCTAGAGCCGCAAGAAAAAAAGCAGGTGTCAAACAAGGCTATCCTATGCGCAATCTCGCTAATGCCCCCAGCTTTGAAGATATTGACAGCGATGGTAACGGAAAAATATTGTCGGAAGAGTTTGCTCAGTATCATGTTAATCAACGACAAAAAATGATGAAAAAGTAAATACTGACACTAGGGTGGGGTATATACCCTAGTTGAATTTTTAATGACATGGGCTAAATAATTTAGCTAAGTTAACAGTGTAATAAAAATAAATTTTATTACACTTCACTAATGCACTTCACTAGTGTAAATAACACAATAAGTAACGGCTGGTTATTTTTATGTTGTTGCTGATAAGCGCTTCTAAAAGCCACTACCTTGGGGGGGTGGGATTTATTTCTTTTTTCAGTATAATTTAATAGGTATTCAACTCAAAGAAGGCTTCATTATTAATTTGTATTTTATTAATTAAAAATAACAGTTTTACTCCTACTTTAGCTACTGCGCTAGTCTCAATTATTACACTTGATTCTGGGGCTTCAACAGCGCTAACGTCATTATTGTTACAACCTACTTGAAGAACTGAAACGGTTAAAACGATTGAACCCAAGATGTTTCCAGCGGTAAGTTTTCATGTTTCTTCCCTGTATTAGTCTGTGTAAAACTAGCTAATTTATCTGACAAAATAGTTCAGATAAATATGATGCTAGAACAACATGATGGTCATTTAGCAAAATTTTTGTGATGAACAGGTGACAAGTATTAGTAATGTCATAACTGTCTTGATTAAAAGTTGTTTTAAAGCTTTACACCTAAGTAGACAATAAAATGACTAGCAGCACTGGGCCATACTTAAGTGCAAGCTGCTAAGCTTTTGTTGCTATCAAATAATACGAACCAGTTAAACTATAGAGTTAACCAAACTGTCATATTTCATTCAACTAACTGTCATATAAATTGATTAATTTAGAGGAAACTATTAATAGGAGTATTTGTGATGCAATCTAAAGAATGGCAAGAAGAAAACCTTAATGATATCGATGCTTACTTCGATAATCAGAAGAAAAAAAATAGTAAACAGGCTAAGCGTAAGTGGCAAGAAATAGAGGCTTTTAAGGAAAAAAAAAGAATGCAGCGAGAAATGGCGTCTTATGATGATTATGTAACACATTAATATGGAATGTGAATACTCAGCCATATTATGTTAGAGCGTAAATGATTGACATTTTGTTGTCGTAGTTTGCGCTCTTTAATTTCATTTGTACTGGTCATGATATTCAAACCAGCGATTATAGACATTTCTCCACAATTTAGGTGATGGTTCTGGTCAAACCAAAGGGCATTGCGCTATAATCCGTTTTTTGTCATTAACCGTGTATTACTTCATGAAGTTTCCCGGACGCCGTCAACATCGACATTATTTTCCTGTCGACCATAAAAACCCATTAACAAACCAAGTAAGTCCTAGCGCTCAAGCGGCTCAAAACTATATTGTTGGTATAGATCAGGTTTTAGTGGATATTGAAGCTAAAGTTGATCAAGCATTTTTGAATGAATTTGATTTAAAACTTGGTATGTCACAGGTTATCTCAGACGAAGTTACTCAGCGCCTTTATCAGCGTTTGAAAGATGAATCGCTAATCAATTACGAATTTGCCGGCGGCACTATTGGTAATACCATGCATAATTACTCTGTACTAGCGGATGACCGTTCAGTTTTACTGGGTGTAATGTCCAAAAACATACATGTTGGTGACTATGCTTACCGGTTTATAAGTAACACCTCTTCACGTGTTGATCTTAACTATCTTCAGCCTGTCGACGGCCCTATTGGTCGTTGCTTTACCTTAATTGATGATCACGGTGAGCGCACTTTTGGTATTAATGCCGGCTTAATTAATCGTCTACATCCTGACTCTATTGACGAGTCATTAATTACAGGGGCTTCAGCACTGGTTATTAGCTCTTATTTGATGCGCACACAAGCTGGCGACACCATGACCGAAGCAGCAATTAAAGCGGTAAAATGTGCAAATGCTGCTGGCGTACCTGTGGTACTGACCTTAGGCACTAAGTTTTTAATTGAAGAAGAGCCTGAATTTTGGCGTGATTTTGTCCAAAAGCATGTCAACATATTGACCATGAACGAAGAAGAAGCATTAGCTATAACGGGTATTGAAGCACCACTACTCGCGGCGAATAAATGCTTGGATTGGGTTGATATGGTTATTTGCACCGCCGGTAAACACGGTTTATATATGGCGGGCTATGTTGATGAAACCTTTAAACGAGAAAGTGAATACCCATTATTATCGGGTGAGATAGATGAGTTTAATCGTTATGAATATTCTCGTCCCATGTTATTGAAAGATTGCCATCAACCGATGCGAATATATACCCATTCGGCACCTTATATGGGAGGGCCCGAAAGTATAAAAAATACCAATGGCGCTGGAGACGCGGCGCTTGCCGCTATATTACATGACTTAAGTGCCAATGTTTATCATAAAAATACTGTGGCAAACTCAAGTAAGCATGAGCAATTAGCCTTAACTTACTCGTCGTTATCGCAAATGAGTAAGTATGCCAACAGAGTCAGTTATGAGGTGTTAGTACAACACTCTCCGCGTTTGTCGCGTGGTTTACCTGAGCGAGAAGACAGTTTAGACCAAGCCTATTGGTCGCAGTAGTTAACTGTAAACCTGCGGATAAAATCCAGTAGCGTTTGCCATTGTTATGGTGGCAACTATTTAATTAGCTAAATCAAAACTACAATAACGACGCTTTTCTAACTGATGAAAGCACATGGTACATACTACTTAATTACTTTAATGAGACATTACTTTTTTGCATGACTACTCTAACTACACATAAATCTTCACAACGTCGTTTACTGATTGCACTGGCTATTACCAGTGTATTTATGTTGCTGCAGCTTATTGGCGCCACCTATGCAAATTCTTTGGCGGTATATGCAGATGCAGGGCACTTGTTTGTGCATAACAGTTCACTATTTATTGCCTTAATAGCGTCGACCTTAGCGATAAAATTTGGTCGAACGTTTAGTGATGGTTATCGTCGTTTAGAGCTTTCAGGTGGTTTGATCAACGGTACCTTATATTTACTGATCAGTTGTTGGATTTTACTGCAAGGAGCCGAGCGATTATTTGGCCACGAGCATCATGATGAACATGAAATAAACACCTTTGTTATGTCGGCAGTTGCCTCGTTAGGTTTTCTATTTCACGGCGCGTCAGCTTATGTTTTATATAAAGGCCGTAAAGATAGTGTTAACGTTTATGCGGTATTTTTACATACTTTTTTTGATCTGCTATCTACCATAGTCACATTCGTTACAAGCATTGTCATCCATGTTACGGGCTCGACAATTGTCGATTCGTTGTCGAGCATACTTATTTCTGTATTTGTACTTTATACGGGCTCTAAACTACTTTATAAATGTATTAAAGGTTTATTTTTTAATGGCGTTCGCTTACCGGCATTGAAGAAAATTGAAAATGCCCTGCAAGGTTTAGAGCACATAGACAATGTGCACAATTTAATTGTTAAAAGTGACAACGGCCAAGTAGTGGTGGGTGCTCATATCGTGCTAAAATACCAATGTACTTTAGAAAAGCACGATGAAGTATGCCGCTTTCAAGTCGAGCGTGTGCTAAAAGAACAATTCGATGTTAATACCAGCGTACTGCAAATTGAAGCCAGTGGTTGTAAGCACAGTTAATCAGCTGTTAACTCTGTTTTAATTACGCTATTAATAACAGTTTACATTGATTTAAAGCTTACGATATAAATCTACTTATTAGGTTTGATAATCGCTTGTCATAACCGCGTGTTCTCTTTGAAATAATATTTATGGTGTAATACATGCCAAAGTAAATCAATGTTTGAAAAAACATGGTTAACTTTTAGCGAGTGAACAATGGCTGATCTGGCGTTGATAGAGACGATAAATAAGATCTTTTTTATAGCTACTTTTAACCGCAGTTCTTAATAAAGCTAGCTCAGCCATGAAAGGAGATTTTTTTGACAGGTGTAAGCCCCATTCTTTATAGCCAAGTTTAAAAGCGTTAGTTATTAGCGCTTCATCCATGTTTTGCTGACGTAAGGCGTATTCAAGACCTATTCTTGAGCCAACAACACTACTAATACGATCAAGTTTGAGTAAACGAATAGCTTGGCTATAACTGTTAACGCTTACTTTATTTAATAAATTATCTTGGTCAAACTTTTCATTAAAATGTGCACTCCTGATCACGCCAATACTGTTAAGTTTATATAACTCATTGTAATGTTTGATGGTAATATTATTTTTAGTGAGTACAAGCACTTTCGATAGCGAGAGAGGACCAATATATTCAACATCATTGGCAATAATATTGTTTTTGAAAATAAGGGCTAAATCGAGTTCGCCCGTTTTCAAAGAGTGCATAATTCTAGCGTATGGGTAAGAGGCTAATGCCAGTTTTACCTTGAGATTTTTGGTTACCTCTTGTATTGCAATAACCCCTACGCCTGTGCATGTTGTATCCGGAGAAAAACTGTCAAATGGTGGAAAAGGTGGTAGGCTAATGCTCAGGGTTTTATCGTTAGCGTAAGACAAATTATTTGTCATTGTTAGCACTAAAAAAATCAGACTTAACATGTGATTGCTTACAAGAAGTTTTTTCATCATGACTAAGTTACCCAATTAACTAGTTGACCACTAGGATATCATAATGCTCTTTATGACATGATCAATTTTTATATGACATAATTTAATCAGGTACTTAGTTCAATCACGTACTTAGTTCAAATAACTATTAAATAAACTAACTGATGTTATATATTTTAAAATAAAAAGTATAGGACAATATCAGATTCAGTTAATGGATATAACCTAGATAACTTATATAAGTCATTGTTAGTTAAGCTTAATAAATAGAGAGCTAAGGTCCAGTAAGATAAATGCAAGTGCTATAACAAATAATTTATTAACAAATTGTTAATAAATTATTCATAAATTATTCATGTATTATAAGAGACTGTCGAAGAATTATAACAGGCATTTTTTTAACGTATCGGCTTAGAAGAACCTAAGCCTTTTTTAATTGTTTAGTCTCTTAATAAGGCGTCTAAGCTATCAACCACTTCACTCCAATCAGAATCAAGTACAATAGCTTCTTGTAAAAATTGCGCTTGGCCATTGCTCCAAAAATCAGCATCAGCAAGTGCCTGATTTACTGGGATACCACGGTTAGACGCAATAAAACGTTCTATTTCCTCATCACTATTCTTAAGACCCAATTGAGCGAACAAACTTGTCATATTGTGTTTTGAAAGATCCATAAAATACTCCCTTATTAAGTGCTTAAGTATAGTAACTATAGAAGAACTTACTCTATATTATCAATAGTTTTAATCTATCATAGTGTTAGCGGATGTTGGTGGTGATAGCTTTTTGGTCTTGGTGTTAATACTACTGTTACTAATACTTGACCCTAATAAAGATAATAGGCAATAGCCAGTAAAGAAATAAAAGCCTGGTCCTAATGCGGACAATGTTTCACTGCTGACAATAAAATCTAACTTAAAACCAAATAACACTAATTGTTGTTGTGCTGCGGTTTCAGCGTGATTGGTTGATAGTACCGCAAGAAAAATGGCGACAACAAAAACGTCAGCCATTGACCATTTGCCAATTTGGCTAATAAATTTATAAACGGTAATCTCTAATCTAGAGTTTTTATTTGCATAAGCAATACTGAGTAAAATAAATTTCAATACCGGTATTGAAATAGAAAAAGCAAAAATTAATAACGCCACTAACAGGCGATCATCTTGCCAAAGCTCTTGTATGGTTTGCAATAATGACAAGTTTTTATCAATGATTGTATTAGTGATTTTTGCACCACTCACATTAGCTGTCATGGCCATATTGAGAGAAAACATTGGCAATAATATACCCGGAATAAATAATGCGATGGCAATAAGGTTAAAGAAAAAACCTAAATGTTTTTTAATCATCATGTTATAAAATTTTCCAAAATGAAGTCGAGCAGGTATATAATTTTGTTAGCGATATTTCTCGCAAGCATCGCTGGTGATCTACCACTATTTTTTAACTTGAACTTCGGTCAGTTTATCAACAGTTGCTGAGCATGATTGCAGAAAAACATCCATAAAATAGCCAACTTCAGGCATTTGCTGTTTAATGGTGTCTAGCTTCAATTCTAAGCGTTCTTTGACATGGTCAAACTCATGGTTTTGATGATTTAATTCATCAAGCGCTTTAATATAAGCTACTAAAATATCAGCCGCTTTGACAATTTTTTTATATTGTTCATCCACGTTATCTTGCACAATAATATCAGAAAACATGGCTTGAAACTCTTCAGGTAAAGACTGAAGACATTGCTTTTCAGCTATATATTCAATTTTTTTAAACTCTCGAGCAATTTCAGGATTCGCATATTTTGTTGGGCTAACAATATCACCAAAACGGGTTTCACTGGCTTCATGATAAAGTGCAACAGTAGCTACTTTATCCGCATTAATGTTGCCCGCAAATTTTTGATTTCTAATCACCGCTAGCAAGTGAGCGACAATAGCCACTTGGTGAGAATGCTCAGCAACATTTTCTGGTTTAACACAAAACATCAACGACCAACGTTTAATCAGTGGCATTCTGAACATCCAGGCGAGAAAAGTACTTTGCATTATATAACCTTATTCACTTGTTGACTGACGGTAAGTACGGAAAAATTTGCCTAGTTTTTCCAATGCAGGTTTTAATTCGTCGACATGCGGAAGAAACACTAAGCGAAAGTAATTGTCTTGCTTAATATTAAAGGCGCGACCGTGCACCAAGAGTATTTTCTCTTGCTTGAGTAAGTCTAAAACCATTTTTTCATCATCATGGATGTTAAATTTTTCTTGGTCTACTTTAACAAACAAATATAAAGCGCCCATAGCGGGGTTGCATGACAAACCATCAATATTGTTGATCATTTTATGCGCAAGATTACGCTGCTTTAATAAACGGCCATCATTTTTAATTAATTCATTAATACTTTGATAACCACCGAGTGCGGTTTGAATAGCATGTTGGGCAGGCACATTGGCACACAAGCGCATTGAAGAGAGAATATCTAAGCCTTTTAAATAATCTTCGGCATGTATTTTAGGGCCAGTAATCACCATCCAACCAGCACGAAAGCCGGCGATACGATAGTTTTTAGACAAACCACCCATAGTAATGATTAAAACATCGTTTGCTAATCTCGCTGTTGGAATATGTTGTGCTTGGTCATAAAGAATTTTATCGTATATTTCATCACTGAATATGATCAAGTTATGTTCACGGGCAAGTGTGATAATACCCTGAAGCACTTCTTCGCTATAAACGGCACCCGTAGGATTATTAGGGTTGATCAAAACAAGAGCTTTGGTTTTTGACGATATTTTGCTGGCAATATCCTCCAGATCTGGAAACCACTGGTTTTCTTCATCACAACGATAATGCACAGGCTTGCCGCCAGACAGAGCAACAGCTGCAGTCCATAATGGGTAATCAGGTGCTGGAATGAGCACTTCATCGCCATTATCTAACAAGCCTTGCATCGCCATAACAATAAGTTCGCTAACACCGTTACCGATATAAATATCGTCAACACTGACATCTAAAATGCCTTGTTGTTGAAAATACTGCATTACGGCTACGCGTGCAGGGTAGATCCCTTTTGACTCACAGTAACCCTGAGCTGTTGGTAGGTTACGAATAACATCTTTTAAAATATCATCAGGCGCTTCAAAGCCAAAGGGAGCCGGGTTGCCAATATTAAGTTTTAAAATTTTATAGCCTTCATCTTCTAAACGTTTGGCTTCTGCGGCAACTTGTCCACGAATTTCGTAGTAGACATTTTTTAATTTTGAAGATTTGGTGATAGTTTTCATAATGGCAGTCTTATAAATGATAAAAGTGAATTAACGTTATCGTCATCGTTAAAAGAAAATTAAGCTAAGCATAAAGCTATAGTCATTGTGTGAGCGTATTTCATAATAATTTTATTCAGTTATTGCCCACTTTCGCTAGTTAAAATAGCTTAAGGTACTGCTCACATGAATGTGAGTGGTTAGGTGTTGTCTTGCACTAAAAACCTGTGTCCTAACCCCAATAGCTCGTGATGGATCAATCGAGCGCCGTACCTTAATTTATTTTTCTGCACACAACAAGTTCACAAACTTAATGGCAGTGGTATTACATTAATTTGCTTGCGTCCATTGTTGCTAATATTGCTTAACTTTGAAACAGTTACTTGCAACTTTTTTATAATAAATCGCTAATAACTATATCATCTTGTTATTATGATTGATTGCTCAACAATTTAATCAACTTAGTATAATAAGTTTTGCTCAGAAGAATTAGCCAATAGGTTGACCGAGTGCTTTATTGGGATGGGATAATTACCATTGTTTGTGGCATAGTAAGTAACATAATGAGATAAAAAATGAGATAAAAAAACGGCTGTGCATAAACTGCAAAGCCGTTATTATATTTAGCTTCGTTTGACCTTTAGGACCAAACTTGCAAAGAGCCGTGATTAGGCAAACAAAGACATAACATCGCTTATTGCCAACAGAGACTTTTCACCAGAAATACGATTTTTTACTTCAATTTCTTGGTTGTCGAGATTACGTTCACCAATAATAAGTAATAATGGTGTGCCAATTAATTCATGATCGGCAAACATAACCCCAGGGCGCTCTTTGCGATCATCAAAAATAACTTCTATTCCCGCGGTTTGTAATTGTTGGTATAAGGCCTCGGCAGTTTCTTTAACACGAGCTGACTTTGCCATGTTCATGGGTACAATGGCAACTTGATAAGGTGCAATCGCTGCCGGCCATTTAATACCATATTTATCGTGGTTTTGTTCAATGGCAGCGGCAACAATGCGTGAAACACCAATACCGTAACAACCCATAGTCAAAATTTGATTTTTACCATTTTCCGTTAACACGCCACAGTTCATTGTTTGTGCATACTTGTCACCCAGTTGGAAAATATGACCTACTTCAATACCACGTTTAATAACAATGCTACCTTGACCACAAGGGCTAGGGTCACCCGCTACTACATTACGTAAGTCGGCAACGCTATAGTTTTGTGCGTCACGATCCCAGTTTACGCCGGTTAAGTGCATATCATTTGTATTTGCGCCACAAACAAAGTCAGCTAAATGCGCCGCACTTCGGTCAATAATAACCTCAATACTTAAACCAACCGGACCAATTGAGCCTGCATTACAACCAGCGGTGGCTAAAATTTGTTCGTCAGTAGCAAAAGTTAATGGTGAGGCAATTTGTGCTAAATTTTCAGCTTTAACTTCATTTAACTGATGATCGCCGCGCAAGACTAAAGCAACAATAGGGGCTTTATTTTCTTTTGTCGCTACGCCAGCAATCAATAATGTTTTAACAGTATGGCTGGCATCAACAGATAAGCACTTGGCAAGATCTTCTATTGTACGCACGTTAGGGGTTGAAACCTTTGCTAAACTTTGTGTTGCTGCAGGTCGTTCACCCGTTGGCGCTAGCGCTTCTGCTTTTTCAACATTAGCAGCGAAATCGCTAACATCACTAAAGGCGATGTCATCTTCGCCTGAGTCGGCTAAAACGTGAAATTCATGCGACGCTTCACCACCAATAGAGCCGGTATCAGCAATAACTGGGCGGTAATCTAGGCCTAAACGGTCGAAAATACGACAATAGGCATCGAACATTGCCTGATATGTTTTCTTTAAACACTCTTCGCCTAAATGAAAAGAGTAAGCATCTTTCATTAAAAATTCACGCCCACGCATTACGCCAAAACGAGGACGAATTTCATCACGGAATTTTGTTTGAATTTGAAACAAGTTTAATGGCAGTTGTTTATAACTACTAATTTCGTTACTAACCAGCTTAGTGATCACTTCTTCATGCGTTGGGCCTAAAACAAAAGCACGATTATGGCGGTCATTTAAACGTAATAACTCCGGGCCGTAATCTTCCCAGCGGCCCGACTCTTCCCATAAATCAGCCGGCTGAACCATAGGCATGAGTACTTCTAATGCGCCTGCTCGTTCCATTTCTTCACGCACAATGTTTTCAACTTTACGAAGTACCTTTAAGCCTGTCGGCAACCAAGTATATAAACCTGATGCGACATTACGCACTAAACCAGCACGTAACATTAATTGATGACTGATAACTTCAGCACTAGCAGGGGTTTCTTTCAAAGTTGAAAGTAAATATTGGCTTGTACGCATTGAGAAAAAATTCCATTAATAAACAAGTATAAAATATGATGCTTATTCTAGCAGGGCAGTTTCAGCCACAAAAGGTTTAAATCGCGCCAATAGATAAAATTTGCCTATAAATGAAGATTAATAGTAGTTAATACTCTTAAGTACTTGTTGGTTTTCGCCCATACCGCCAATGGTCAGTAATTTTCCATTGAGTTCTAATAGGCCACGATGGTCCATAGTGGCGGTTTTGCTATAGGTAACTTGCCATTTATCTGTGTCGAGATTATAGCGCCAGACTTCATTGCTTGGCTTTGATGGTTCGCCGTTATAACCTATGCCGTTGTAATTATAAGGATTATTACTCCCACCAATAAAAACAATTTCTTTTGTGTTCAATGTGGTATTTATCGTGCCTTTTGCCGCCATACGGTATCGTGACTGCCCCGTTGGGTGCTTGACTTTAAACCACGAAATTTTACTTGGACTTTGCGGGTTTATTTCCCCGCGATAGCAGGCACTTTGTGCCGCATAGCTTCGACGTTTATTAAAGTGAACATCAATGCCAACACCATCGCAAACCAGTATTTTATTATCAATAATACCACCGGCTTGGCCAAATACCGCTTTACCTGGAAAGGGTGATGCCTGCTGCCATTGGTTGGTTTTTGTATCATACAATTGCACTAAATTAACGTTACCGTCATTATGCCAACCACTGATTAAGTAGATATAACGGCTTTGATAAGGCAGCGCAATACTGTCATCAACTGGCACGGGCATAGGGGTTAATGCTTGATAGTGATCTTCTAAAACATGATAAGCATAAACGTCAGGCACCGACACTTCACTATGATCTTTAGCAACGGTATAACCACCAAAAACATAGGCGACCTCATTAATGGCAGTAGCAACACTTGCTAAGCGACCAATCAAGCCATTGACTGTTTCTTGTATTGGAACAGCAGATTTCTCACGCCATTGATTTTTAGTCACATTATAAACAAAGCTGCGATTATGAATATCTTGGTAGCCTTTGCCGTTTGCTAACCCGGAAAACGAAATAATGTAGTCTTTATTATTAATTTTTACTTGCGCAACGGCATTATTACTAACGGCTTGCGGCAGTTGGCTATGTTCATTGGCTTTGGCTATTCCTTGAAAAATCACAGTAGGCAGGGCAAAACACAAGGCTAACAAGGTAAAAGGTCGTACTTTTGGCATGGGTGACTCATGGAATTAATTTAAGCGATTTAATCAGTAATCTTACCATGGAATATAATGAGCAGTAATACTTCTTGCCACATCAAAAATTTAAATATTTTACAATTACTTAGCCGTTTTATTTCTTTGTGCGGGGTAACTAATTAATTGATATTACTTTATCAAATGTGACTTAGAGTACCATTATCAGTTTGTTGTAAGTAGGTGAGATTATCATTTGTAATTTTTATGTGAATAAGTTGTAATTAAAGGTTTTAAAAGTGTTAATTCTGATGCTATTATCTCTAGCAACTTTAATATAAATCATCAGTTTCATGCTGATTTATATTAATATTTTTTAGTCCTTCATTTAAACACACTAATAAATTTGAAGGTTAGCTTTTTAAACCAGAGAGAGAACAATGAGAGAATTTACAAAAATAAAAAAAGCTATTTCACTAGCTATTTTTGGTAGCATAATTACCATGCCTGCTGTAGCTTTTGAAGAGCAAGCAGTCAGTGAAGTAGAGCGTATTGCGGTTACAGGTTCACGTATTGCTCGTTCAGAGCTTTCCCAACCAACGCCAATTATCGTACTTGACGCTAAAGATATCGCTAAGTTTGGTTCACCAGATTTAGGTAGTATTTTAAGTGAATTACCGGCTATTGGCTCAACAGATACCTTAATTGGTAACAATAATAGTAATGACGCTGCAGGAACAAGCTCTGCAGATTTACGTCGTTTGGGTTCAGCTAGAACATTAGTTTTAATCGATGGTAAACGCCATGTAGCTGGTACTCCTGGAGAATCAACGGTTGATTTATCAACAATTCCTGCTGCGCTTATTCAACGAGTTGAAATTATCACGGGTGGTGCTTCTGCTATCTATGGTTCAGATGCTGTTTCGGGTGTAATTAACGTTATATTGAAAAAAGATTTTGAGGGTTTTTCGGCAAACTTAACCGGAACAAAATCTACTGAAGGTGTGAATGACAGAAATCACACCTTTAACATTTTAGCGGGTACAGACTTTGCCGATGGTAAAGGCAACTTAACATTCTTTACTGGTATTCAGCGTGTTGGTGAGGTGATGTCTGCAGATATTCGCCAATTTGAAGGTTGGGGTACAGTAGCAAACCCAGACGACACTGGGGAGGATGATGGTATTCCTGACCGATTGAGAAAGCGTAACGTATCATCAGAAATGATCCATGCAAATGGTGTTATTAACCCATTTGGGGGGGCTGCGGGACGTTTTGTTTTTGACAATGCAGGTTCCCCTGTAGTTCAAACTGATCGTGAATTTAGTAACAGTTTTGCTTTTGGTAATTTTCCTGACGGCTGTCAGTACTGTTTCAATGGTGAAGATTACGAAAACTATTCACCAGGTGTTAAAAAAATTAACGTAGGTTCAACATTAAGATTTGATCTTACCGATAATATTTCTTTTAACAGTGATTTTAAATACGTTCGTTCAGATGTAGTACAGCAATTCCAACCTTCATTTCTATTTGGTGACATTGATATTGATGTAGAAGAAAATGCATTTTTAGATGCAGGTTTACGTCAAACATTATTAGGTGCAGGTCAAACTGATGTAAGTATGGCTAAATTTTTCGATGAGCTTGGTAACCGCTCTGCAGCTAACCGTCGTGATTTATTTAGATATACTGCAGGTTTTGAAGGGCAGTTTTCAGTTAGTAACACTGCCATGGATTGGGAATTGTATTACGTTAACGGTGAAACAACTAACGAACGTAAAACACTCAATGACTTAATACCAGATAACTTTTTTGCAGCTGTTGACTCAGTCATTGATCCTGATACTGGCCAAGCAGCATGTCGTAGCCAAGTAGCTAGTGCTCAAGGTGATGATTACGAAGATCCAGCCTCTGTAAATGGTAATAATTGTGTTGCATTCAATCCATTTGGTCAAAGTTCTTCACAAGAAGCTCGTGACTATGTATCTGCAGATGTAACGATATCGGATACTATTAAGCAAGAATTTGTTGGTGGTGCAATCTCGTTTGATACAGCAGAGTTTATGGAATTACAAGGTGGTGGTATCGGTTTTGCTGCGGGCTTTGAATACCGAGAAGAATCTTCAGAGTCAGTTACTGATGAATTCACTCAGCGCGGTTTTTTAACGAGTGCTGCTTCACCAGACTCATACGGTGAATACGATGTAAGTGAATTTTTTGTTGAAGTAAGTTTACCTCTACTTGCTGGTATGAAATTCGCACATGAACTCACTGTAGATGCAGCGTTTCGTACCGCTGACTATTCTCATGCTGGTAAAGCAGAAGCATGGAAAGTTGGTTTAATGTATGCACCATTCGAAGATTTACGTATTCGCGGTACAATTGGTGAAGCGGTACGTGCTCCAAATATTGCTGAAGCATTTGATCCAGTTTCTCCTGGCTTTGCACGCGTAAGCGATCCATGTGATGCTGATAATATTTCAGATGATCCAGATCGCGCAGGAAACTGTGCTGCTTTGGGTGTTCCTGCTGATTTTCAAGCAAACGATAATGTATCGGTAGATCTACTTTCAGGTGGTAATTCGGATTTACAATCGGAAGACTCAGAGTCTATGACTGTTGGTTTTGTTTGGACTCCTTCGTTTGTTGAGGACTTCTCTGTTACAGTTGATTATTATGATATTGAAATCACTGACGCCATTACATTCGTTGCAGCACAAAATGTTGCTGATAACTGTGTAGATGCAACGGGTGGCCCTGACGCAGGTTTTTGTAGTCAAATCGATCGTAACCCAACTACAAATGACATTGAACTTGTCCGTTCTGGTTATTTAAATGCTGCAGCGTTAAACACTAAAGGTGTTGAAGCTGTGTTTAGATATACCACAGACCTAAGTGCTTTTGAGCTTCCTGGTGAGTTAAAAACTAACCTAATGGTGAGTAAGTTACTAGAGTTGGAACAATTTGAATTTCAAGACCGTCCAGACGAAATAAATGTTGAAGATGGTGAAGTAGGTGATCCAGGACTTCAACTGCGCTTTGGTTTAGATTATGAAATTGATGATTTAGTGGTAAGCTGGTCAACTCGTTTTATCGAGCGTAGTTTTACGTTAGATATTTCGCCTACTGGCGACACAGCAGAAGACACATCTCCTGCGTATATTGGTTCTATAACGACACATGACGTATCATTTAATTACTTAGTAAATAATAACGTATCAGTAAGTGCCGGTATTCGAAATCTAACAGACAAATTAGCGCCAGGTTATACAGCAAACGCTATTTATGACTTAGTTGGTCGTAGAGCATTTGCCGGTGTTAACGTAAGATTCTAATAACTGACTAATAAATTGGCACATAGCCAATTTATTATAAAAGCAATAATACTTAGGTATTATTGCTTTTTTTTTGAGTAATTTAATTTAGGCTATCAAAAAAAATTTAGATGATGTAAAGATAATCAATTTATTCATTTGTTTAATACCGTTTGGCTTGCTAAATTTTTGGCGACCAACGGATATAAAATTAAGTTATAGCGTTTTGCGCTAAGTACTTGAATGAGTAAAGACGTTTCTAGGCACAATATTACCTGTAGGATGGAATTTATGTAGTTAACTTTATGTAGTCAATTTAACAGACTAGGTTCAGTTTACACGCTTACTGGCGACAATCGCATACTAAGCAAAACTAAAAAGAAATTGGTTTACGCTTTGATCTAGCTTTGTCAGTGACTTGAACACTTTGTGCTTTATCATTATTACTGGATTTTTTCTTTTTAGCTTTTTTAAACGCGTTCTGTTTAGTTAAGGTGGCTTCTGCTTGTTTTTTTGTTGTTAGGGGTAATTCGTCTTTACCGAGTTTAACCACATTAACCTGAATAATTTCACTGTTAAATTCTATAATATCGGCGTGATAAACTTTTTTGCGCTTTTGAAATTCTACTTCGTTATTCAATAACACATATCCCTCACTGATCACTATTTTAGCTTCACCGCCACCACTGACCATATTCGCTATTTTTAATAATTTGCAAAGTTCAATAGGTTGTATAGAAACATCAATAAGCGGAAAATTTGAAGGCATGTAAGGTCTATTCTTGTAGTTAACGAAAAAACTGATTATATCTTAGTTGTTTTGTGATGTCGTTGTCGTATTGGCGAGAACGGCAAGTAAAGTTAATAACTAGAGTAGCGTCAATTATCAATGCTTAGATAATAGGATAAAACCACGTTAGCAACCATTATTTCACCAGCATTAACCACAGCGGCAATAAATGCATTAATGGTTAAATTAAAGTAGTATTGCATTTATTAATGTAAGCAAGCGGGCTGTTGTCCGCTTTTTTGTTGCCTAAATTCTGTAAGACATTAAAATATTAGTTTTTTTCATTTTAAACGATATTTTCATTTGACAAGTTTGGTGGTTAATTTTTATCAAAACATTAATGGTAAAGCTTTATAACTTATGAATAACGATATTTGAACGAATAAAAATTCTGAATATAAAAAATTTAATATAAAAATAGTAACGAGCTATATAAATAACTCTGAGGAAGAGAACCCACCCATGTATGTAAAAAATTCACAAATCTTTAAAAAATCTGTTTTATGTTTAGCACTCAGTTCAGCATTATCTATAACCACCTATAGTTACGCTGAGGCAGCTGCTGGAAAACTTGCTGTTGAAGGCATTGAACGCATTCAAGTGACGGCCTCACGTCGTGCATCGACTGTGCAAGACGCTCCTTTAAATATCACTGCACTTGATAGTGATGTGATGAAAGATCAAAACATTACACAATTATCAGATGTTGCTCGTTGGGTACCAGGTTTAAGTGTTGCTGATCAAGGCGGTCGTACTGGCTCCCCGATTGTTGTCCGCGGTTTAAATACTAACTCATCAGGCCCTGGCTCTGATGGTGGCACTGTGGCCACTTACATTGGTGAAATTCCCCTAGTCGTTGACATGAAACTCATTGATGTTGAACGAGTTGAAATATTAATTGGTCCACAAGGGACCTTATATGGTGCAGGCACTTTAGGTGGCGCTATTCGCTATTTACCGAATAAACCTGTGCTTGATGTAACCTCTGGTTCGCTCTATGGTGACATTTTCACTTTATCTGAAAGTGATGATACCGGTGGTGAAGCAGGTTTTGTTTTTAACACGCCATTAATTGAAGATGAATTAGCCGTGCGTTTTGCCTTTAATTATTTAAATGAACCTGGCTATATTGATTACAATTATGTGGTGCGCGAGGGAGGTGTTTCATTACCTGATCCAGATTGGTCAGATACTGATGCAGTTAACGCTAACCTAAAACAGGTGAAAGATGCTAACGATGAAAAAACCAGTACAGCTAAAGCGATGATCCGCTGGCAGCCGAATGAAGTTTTTGATGCAACCTTGTCGTATTTTTATCAAAAACAAGACATTGGTGGTCGCTCTATTGTGCATAACAGTAGCTTAAGCGAGACAAATCCTTTAACGACAGTTATAGGAGAATATGACTCAGGTTATCGCTATCAAGAACCAAGAGAAAAAGAAGACACTTTACTGAGTTTAGAAATCACCCTTGATTTAGGTTTTGCTGAACTGACTTCTGCTACCGGTTATTCAGAATTTGAAGCACTGGGGCAACGTGATCAAACCGACTTACTTATCCGTTTAGATTACAGCTATGAAGAATTTCCAGGTTTTTCCACTTTTACTCGAGAAGTGGATGAGGCTGAAAACTTTACCCAAGAAATTCGTTTAGTATCAACAGGAGATTCAGCACTTTCTTGGATTGTAGGTGCTTATTACAACCAATTCGAAAGTTTTGGTGATAGCCGTGAATATGCGCCTGGCTTCGATCAATATGCTGTTGATAACTGGGGTGGCAATCAATTACGTCCTGATTCATTAGAGTATATTTCGGTGGGTAATACTGACATCACTGAATCAGCTTTGTTTGGTGAGCTAACTTATAGCGTAACCGATAAATTAACGCTGATGATGGGTGCTCGTTTTTATGACTATGAAGTTAACTCGTCTTCAGCAGTAGACTTACCCTTGTATAACACCTTATTTGATAATTATGCACCCAATGAAATCAATCTAGATCTTGAAAGCACTCCGCCTGCTGACGGTGATGGCAACTTATTGAAAGTGAATGCTAGTTATCAATTTAGTGATGATGTGATGGCCTATGCCACGGTAAGTGAAGGCTTTAGAATTGGTGGCTCTAATGGTGTTGCTGCCTGCCCTGATGACGTCGAAGAATCGGGCTTTCAAAATGTTTGTGCCTTACCCGATGAAGCTCTTTACGAAGCAGATACCACAACTAACTATGAATTAGGTTTTAAGAGTACTTGGTTGAGTAACCAATTACATTTTAATGCCGCGGTATTTATGGTTGAGTGGGACAATGCTCAAGTCGCGGGTGCTACTTTTTATGGTCAGCAACCTATTACCAGCAATGCCGCAGCAGCAGAATCAAAAGGGGTTGAAATATCAACTCGCGCCATGCTAAGTGATAATATTACCGCCTATGCTACTTACGCTTATACCAATGCAGAATTAACCAGTGACGCCCCTTTTCTATTTCAAGTTTTAAGTGAAGATCAGCTTGATGCAGGTGTAGAGCAAAGTTTTTATGATGGTAAAAATGGTGATCGTTTACCCGGCTCACCTGAACAGCAGTTTTCATTAGGCGCAAGCTATTCTACCGAGATTTTTGGTAGCACAGGTTTAGATATCAATTACGGCTTAACTTATCAAAGTGATGTTTACTCTAAGGTCGGTTTACGCGCTGATGGTGAGGCTTTAGCCGGCTATGCGATAAGTAATGTGTCAGCAAAATTAACAGAAGGTGCTTGGTCGGTCACCTTATACGTTGATAATATGTTTGATAAATATGCCTATAGTTCGGTACGTCGTGATCAAGGTGATATTGGCTTAGCAAAGTTTCCTGTGATGAACTCGAACGATGCGAGCCTTCAACGTAATTATGGACATTACTTAATCACGCCACGCAAAGTAGGAGTACGTTTCGAATATTTATTCGATTTGTAATTAGTTAAGTATAATTTTTACTTAAATAAAAAGTATAAAAAAACAAAGGCACAGTATCATTTAAACGTTTAAATGATACTGTGCCTTTTTAGCATTTTTTTTAGCGATTTATCCCTATAACGCCAACGCCGAAGCTTTAAACTGTATAACACAGTTTGTTATGACACCATTACAAGCGAGGCAAGCAGTGACTTATTAACAGTGCGCGATGATTAAATGGGCAAAAAAAGTGGCATAAATAAAAACGGGCAATTTTGTGGATATTATTGTGGTTAATGATAATCCAATAGAAAGAATTAATACCCTTGTAGATATTGTTTTTGTGATAAAAACTGGCAAAGTATATCAACAAGTGTGATTTAAAATAACTAAATTTGAGTAGTTGAAGTATGTCTAACACAACAAAAATATTGCATCAGCAGGCGCAACAAGCTTTAAATCAAGGTTTGTATCAACAAGCCCATCAAAAACTAATCGCTATTTTACAACAAGATAAATATTTTGCGGATGCTTATTTTTTGCTAGCCATGATTGCTAGTGCGCATCATAATTTTCTTAAAGCTATTGAGTTAATTAAACAGGCCAACAAGCTTGCTCCTAACAATGCCGAATACTTATCACAACTGGCCAAGCACTATGCACTGGAAAATAATCATGTGCAGGCGGTGTACTTTGCTGAACTTACGGCTCAACTTGCCCCAAAATCATCATTAACGCTAGATACGCTTGGTGTGGCCTATAGTAAAATTGGCTTACACGAAAAAGCGGTGGTTTTTTTTCAACAAGCCGTGGCCATTAACGATAAAAATCCTAATTACTTCTTTAATTTAGGCGCAGCACTCAAGTTTGTTGGTGATTTTGACGGCGCTAAAAAAGCCTACGAAAAAACTATTGCAATGGCTCCAAATCATTACAAAGCTCATGCCGTGTTAACGGGTTTAGGCGGCATATCGGCAACATCAAACCATATACCTCTACTTGAACAATTGTTTTCACAAACGCAACATGCAGACGACAGCTTATATATCGGCCATGCTCTTGCCCGAGAATATGAAGCACTGAAAGATTTTGATAAAGCCTTTTTCTACTTAGATACGGCAAAAAAATGTAAACTCAAACAATTTAACTACGATTTTGATGAAGATAAAGCGCTGTTTAGCTGTATTGAAAGTCACTTTAAAAACGTTGATAGCTCAAAGGCTCAAGGTTTCGACACTGATGAGCCAATATTTGTCGTTGGTATGCCAAGATCAGGCACAACGCTGGTTGAACGAATTATTTCACAGCACAGCGAAGTAACGAGTGCCGGTGAACTGCAGCACTTTGGTTTGTTACTTAAAAAAATGGCTAAAACCACCAGCAAGCGTGTGATTGATGCAGAAACAATAGCAGCGACAGAAAATATAAATTTTGCCAATTTAGGTGAAGATTATATTGAAAGTACGCGGGCAATAACCGGAAAAACAGCAAAGTTTGTTGATAAAATGCCACTCAATGTACTTTATGTTGGCTTTATTTTAAAAGCATTACCCAAAGCTAAAATTATCTGCTTAGATAGAAATCC
Source organism: Colwellia sp. MB02u-10 (assembly GCF_014077185.1). Classification (NCBI taxonomy): domain Bacteria; kingdom Pseudomonadati; phylum Pseudomonadota; class Gammaproteobacteria; order Alteromonadales; family Colwelliaceae; genus Colwellia; species Colwellia sp. MB02u-10. The sequence goes on along the minus strand of NZ_JACGVK010000073.1, from coordinate 16,799 downwards.
ACTGGATACCATTGTGAGTAATTTTCGACAGCTTTTTGCGGTTAATCAATCCTATTATAGTTATTCATATGATTTAGAAAGCACGACAGAATTTTATTTACTATTTAAACAGTTAACGGCGTTATGGTTAGCACTTTTTCCAGAAAACTTTTATTTGATTAATTATGAGAAGTTGGTTAATGACCCAGTCAATGAAGCCAAACAGCTGATTGAATTTTGTGATCTTTCTTGGCAAGAACAATGTGTTGATATTGACCAAAATTCTGCGCCTGTCGCTACAGCCAGTGCAATGCAAGTTCGTAGTCCAATTAATAATAGCTCAGTGGGTAACTGGAAAAAATATGACGCTTATCTAGATGGCGTAAAAGCGATATTAGCCAGCAGAGAGCAAACTTAGTATTTTCATCTAGATTGATTTTTAGAAAACTCTGGCGAATTTGTAAAAGAAATTAATCGTATGTATTAGCACTAAAGCTAGAAAAAACACATGTTTTTGATCGATCAATCACTTTGTGTCGATAGCTGAATATCAGCCTAAAGTCTCTCTTGAGCCATCTTGGCTAACGATGAAGGTGATAATTAAAAAGAGCAGAGATGACTTTAATATTCATATTAATAATAAGGAAATTAAATAAGCAATAAAGATGGTGGATGATACTTGGCTTGAACCCGTGATCCGGCGCAAGTAACAAAGAGGTGAAGGTACTTTTAGTTTTACTTTAAGAGGGGTATTAATTATATGGAAATTTCAACAGGAAATAAAGGTGATGGACGATACTGTGCTTGAACTAATTATTTGGCGCGGATAATAAAGAGGTGAAGATTCTTTTAGTTTTACTTTAAGATGAGTATTAATTATATGGAAATTTTAACTGGAAATAAAGATGGTGGACGATACTGGGCTTGAACCAGTGACCCCCGCCTTGTAAGGGCGGTGCTCTCCCAACTGAGCTAATCGTCCATTTTAGTTTTACTTCTTTATGGCAAAAGAAGTGGTGGACGATACTGGGCTTGAACCAGTGACCCCCGCCTTGTAAGGGCGGTGCTCTCCCAACTGAGCTAATCGTCCATTTTAGTTTTACTTCTTTATGGTAAAAGAAGTGGTGGACGATACTGGGCTTGAACCAGTGACCCCCGCCTTGTAAGGGCGGTGCTCTCCCAACTGAGCTAATCGTCCGATATAAATTTACACATACTATTTAAATATAATATTTATACAGTACTAACAGAGAAGTGGTGGACGATACTGGGCTTGAACCAGTGACCCCCGCCTTGTAAGGGCGGTGCTCTCCCAACTGAGCTAATCGTCCTTCTCTGTGGGGGCGTATTATAGGGAGATCATAAAAGCTGTCAACCAAAACTCAGTAATTATTTATATTTTTTTTCACTATTGAGCTTTAATGCTTTAAATTTCGACAGACTGATGGTTTTGTGAACTTTATTTTTATTTGTTATCTCAGATTGTCAGGAAATTTAACGCGCTAAAAGGTGTATTTCATGCACTTGCCTGATAAAATGGCGCAACTTTTTTTAATAACCTTTGTTTTATTTGCTGACATAAGCAAATAGATATTTCATTGAGACTTTTATGACTTTAACAACTCGATTCGCCCCTAGCCCTACGGGATATTTACATGTTGGTGGTGCTCGTACTGCTTTATATAGTTGGCTCTATGCGCAAAAAAATGGCGGTGACTTTATTCTTAGAATAGAAGACACGGATTTAGAGCGTTCAACACAGGCATCAGTCGACGCCATTATGGACGGCATGAATTGGTTAAACCTACCATGGACTCATGGGCCTTATTTTCAAACGCAACGCTTTGATCGTTACAAAGAAGTGATTGAGCAACTACTAACTTCTGGTAACGCTTATCGTTGTTACAGCACTGCTGAAGAAGTTGACGCTATGCGTGCAGAAGCGAAAGAGAAAGGTGAAATTGAAAAATACAATGGTTTATGGCGTGAACGCACTGACTATCCAGCAGATAAGCCTTATGCGATTCGTTTTAAAAATCCATTAGGCGGCGATGTTGTTATCAAAGATATGGTTAAGGGCGATATTACTATTAGTAATGAGCAACTGGATGATTTAATTATTGCTCGCTCAGATGGTACACCCACTTATAACCTAACAGTTGTTGTTGATGACTGGGATATGAAAGTATCACATGTAGTTCGTGGTGATGACCACATCAGCAATACGCCAAAACAAATTAATATCTTAAAAGCATTAGGCGCAACCGTACCTGAATATGCTCATATCCCGATGATATTAGGTGATGACGGTAAACGTTTATCAAAACGTCATGGCGCTGTGGGTGTAATGCAATATCGAGATGACGGTTTCTTACCAGAAGCACTATTGAATTATTTAGTGCGTTTAGGCTGGTCACATGGTGATAAAGAAATTTTTTCTCGTGAAGAAATGATTGAGTTATTTGATCTTAAGGATTGTAACCGAGCAGCTTCAGGCTTTAATACTGACAAACTTATCTGGGTTAATCAGCATTACATGAAAACACTCGATCCCGCTTATGTTGCCACTCATCTTGCTTGGCATATGAAAGAGCAGGGTATCAATGTTGAAAATGGTCCAGCACTTGAAGAAATTGTAAAAATACAAGCTGACCGGGTAAAAACATTAAAAGAAATGGCACAAATTAGCCGATACTTTTATGAAGATTTTACTGAACTTGATGCGGGTGCGGTGAAAAAACATTTACGCCCGGTAGTAAAAGCACCCCTGTTGTTAGTAAAAGAGAAATTAGCAGCTTTGACTGATTGGTCAGTTGCACCTATTCATGCCGCGATTAACGACACAGCAACAGAGCTTGAAGTCGGCATGGGTAAAGTGGGCATGCCTTTGCGTGTTGCTGCCACAGGTGGTGGCAATTCACCCTCATTAGACATTACCTTAGCATTGTTAGATCAGCAAAAAGTTTTAGCTAGAATTGATCAAGCTATTGCCGTGGTTGATGCGCGTATTGCAAATAGTTAATTTATAAAATTAATTATTTGTGAAAAAAGAATAAACAAAAGTCAGCGTAATTGCTGGCTTTTTTGTTTAGGGTTTTCTCAAAATTGTCCCTCAACGTATGTTACCGCTGAGTATTTTAGCTGTAAATGAAAGGGATTTAAGAAATTTTACCATCCAGATTTTACCTCCTGTAGTCCTCCTTTTTTTCTTCCTGTAAGTTATTTTATTATTTTTTACTAGGAGGAGAGAATGAGAAAAGAAGGAGTGAATACTTAAGGATAGTGAGTTTTGGGCAAGGTTTAAGAGTATTGATAATAGTAGATAAACAAAAGCCAGCGTAATTGCTGGCTTTTTATGTTCAGGACGATGTTACCGATAACACTTAGCTAAATACCACTTAGTTAAATAGTGATTAAAACTTAGTGGTATCGGTAAACAAGCCAACTTTTAAATCTTTTGCTGTGTAGATAACACGACCATCAACAGAAACCGTACCATCAGCAATACCCATAAATAACTTACGCTTAATAACGCGCTTTAAGGTGATTTTATAAGTAACTTTTTTTGCTGTTGGCAAAATTTGGCCAGTAAATTTAACTTCACCCACACCTAAAGCTCTACCATGACCTGGACCACCTGACCATGCTAAGAAAAAACCTGTTAATTGCCACATTGCATCTAAGCCAAGGCAACCCGGCATAACAGGGTCACCTTTGAAATGACAATCAAAAAACCAAAGATCTGGATTTATGTCTAATTCAGCGATAATTTCGCCTTTGCCATGTTCGCCGCCATCATCATTAATGCTAACAATTCTATCCATCATTAACATATTGTCAGATGGTAACTGGCTGTTGCCAGGGCCAAACATTTCACCAGTACCTGCTTTTACTAGGTCTTCTTTTGAGAACGAATTTTGTTGTTCCATGTCATCACTTACGTTTATTAATAATTTCAAAGACGTTACTTTAGCTAACACTTGTACGCTAAACAACTCCGAACAGTTAAATAAATTTATATATGACTTAACAAATTCAAAATATTTTGTAAGAATTGGTTATACATAACTACTAAGGTTTTAAACTTTTAATAGGTAAGGTATTGATGAATATAAAAAAGAAAGCATTAACTAATGCGGAAAAACAAAAACGTTATCGTGAACGGCAAAAAGTTAGCGGTAAAAAAGAAATGCGGGGTTATCTGACACCAGAAGCGCAAAAATGTTACGAACTGATTGCCGAGCAAACAAAATGGAATGACAGTATCATTTTAAGTAATGCAGTGCGTTTGACTTATGCGGCATATAAAAATGGCCAAATTAACTTGTTAAATAACTGGCTAAATAAAAACGAGCTGTAATCATGACTTAAACGACCTTGATTAAGTCATGAATTAAAGAAAAAGCAAGAATTTATATTGTGTTAGAGACCAATTCGCTATATTCTTTTTATTAATTCTGCTGCTTTTTATAAAGTGATAATAAGGTAATTCTACGTTGATAAATGTTTTGTTAGTTGATGACCATGAGTTGGTTCGTACTGGAATACGAAAAATCCTAGACGAAGTAAAAGGACTTAAGGTGATTGGTGAAGCTAAAACAGGCGAAGAAGCCGTGCAATTTTGTCGTAAAGTTGAGCCTGATGTTGTCCTTATGGACATGAACATGCCAGGCATTGGCGGCTTAGAGGCAACAAAAAAAATTATTCGTTATGCACCTGATGTAAAAGTTATTGTGTTAACCGTTTATTGCACTGACCCCATTCCGACAAAAGTTATGCAGATTGGCGCGGCAGGTTATTTAACCAAAGGTGCCGGTCCTGATGAAATGATCAATGCGATTCGTGCTGTTCATAGCGGCCAACGTTATATAACACCAGAGATTGCCCAGCAAATGGCGTTAAGCCAATTCAAATCCCCAGATGAAAATCCGTTCAGTAGTTTGTCTGAACGTGAATTGCAAATCATGTTAATGATCACGCGTGGCGAAAAAGTACCTGATATCTCACAACAATTAGTGCTAAGTACTAAAACCATTAATAGCTACCGCTATCGGATGTTTGATAAGCTTAATGTCGGTAATGACGTTGAGTTAACGCATTTGGCTATTCGCCATGGTATGTTAAAAACTGAAGTGCTATAGCATTGTCTGATAAAATTTTATCAAATGATGAAAGCTCATTTGATCATAAAGCCTTCCTAGCGGCCGTTTCTGAACAAGCTGGCGTTTATCGCATGTACAACATAGCCCAAACGGTGATCTATGTTGGTAAAGCTAAGCAACTAAAAAAACGTTTAGCGAGTTATTTTCGCAAAGATGTGGGCAGTAATAAAACTCGCGCACTGGTTAAACAAATTTCTGCTATTGACGTTACCGTAACCCATACGGAAGGCGAAGCGCTGATCCTCGAAAACAATTATATTAAAAAGTATCAACCAAAATATAATATTTTACTGCGCGACGATAAAACCTATCCCTACTTACTGATCACAGATCACAAACATCCAAAATTAGGTTTACACCGTGGCGGAAAAAAAGTTAAAGGTGATTACTTTGGGCCATACCCGACGGTAGGTGCTGTCTGGGAGAGTTTGCGCTTAATGCAAAAAATTTTTCCACTAAGACAATGTGAAGACAGCTACTATCGGGCCCGAAGTCGACCATGTTTACAGCACCAATTAGGCCGATGTTCTGCACCTTGTGTAGATAAAATATCGCCAGCGGATTATCAAAAGCAAGTGCAGTTAGCCAAATTGTTTCTTAAGGGCAAAAGCTCTATTGTGATTGAACACCTAGTAGAGAATATGGAAAACGCCAGTAAAACGCTCAATTTTGAACATGCGGCAAAATACCGAGATCAAATTGCGACCTTAAGAAAAGTTCAGCAGCAACAGTTTGTCAGTGGCTCTGCCGCGGAAATGGATGTTATCGGGCTTCATCGTCATAAGTCTCAAGCTTGTATTCACTTATTATTTGTTCGAGAACATAAAATATTAGGCAGTAAAAGTTATTTTCCAACTGTGCCAGTTGATACCAGTGATGCGGAAATAATGGCGGCTTTTATTAGCCAACATTATATTGGTAATGAACTTAACTTAGGTGCTATCCCAAAAGAAATTATTATCCCTGAGGCTATTGATAACCAGCAGGACATCGTTCAGGTCATTAGCGCCCAAGCAGAGCATGAAGTAAAAATATCACATAATGTTCGCACCGAGCGCGCGCAATACCTTAAATTAGCTTGCACTAATGCTGCAACGGCTTTAATGACAAGAAACTCTCATAAAGAATCAATGCAGGCACGATTTGTCGCATTAAATGAAGTGTTTGAACTAACCAATGGCATATCACGCATTGAATGTTTTGATATTAGCCATACGATGGGACAACAAACCGTAGCGTCAAATGTGGTGTTTAATCAAGAGGGGCCATTAAAAAGTGACTATCGACGTTACAACGTGCATGGCATTACGCCAGGTGATGACTATGCCGCTATGGCATTTGCTTTAGACAAACGTTATAGCAAAGTCACCAGTGAAGAAAAAATGCCAGACATTATTTTTATCGATGGTGGTAAAGGGCAGTTAGCAAAAGCGGAAGAATTTTTTGCTGGCGTAGATAAAGTAAAAACTCCGTTATTGGTCGGGGTTGCAAAAGGTGAGTCAAGAAAGCCAGGGCTAGAAACCTTAATATTAGCCGGTAGTCATCAACTAATATCGTTGCCTGCCACGTCACCGGCACTGCACCTTGTGCAACATATACGAGATGAGTCGCATCGGTTTGCCATCACAGGCCACAGAGCGAAACGACAAAAAGCCAGTAAAAAATCTACATTAGAAGATATCCCAGGAATAGGGGCTAAGAAAAGACAAGCGCTTTTACAATATTTAGGTGGCTTACAAGAAGTATTAAAGGCCGACAGAACCGCGCTAGAAAAAGTGCCAGGTATCAGTAAAGTATTGGCAGAAAATATTTATGACGCCTTGCATGACAATTAACTCACAATCTGTGTAAAATGTATTTTACTTCGATACAATTTTAATTAGTTAACGATAAGAATATAAGACATATTATGTGGACAATCCCCAACCAAATTACTTTATTTAGAATTGTTTTAATCCCGGTTTTTATCGTGGTGTTTTATTTGCCCGTGTCGTGGAATCATTTTGGTGCCTTTGTTGTTTTTTGGTTTGCCGCTGTGAGTGATGCGCTTGACGGTTATTTAGCAAGAAAACTTAATCAGTCGTCCGCCTTTGGTGCTTTTATTGATCCCGTTGCTGATAAGTTAATGGTGGTTGCTGCGCTGGTAATTTTGATTCAAGACCTACAAGTTTGGTGGATATCAATATCAGCGATATTAATGATCGCGCGCGAAATATTTATTAGTGCTTTACGTGAGTTTATGTCTTCACGAGGTAAACGAGAAATAATCGCTGTTTCACAAATGGGTAAATATAAAACTGCCACACAAATGTTAGGCATCATGGGATTAATTTGGTATCCAACCTATGATATCCCATTAATTTTGTTTGAATTTCCGCATGAAATATTACTTTTTGCTGCTTTTAGTTTTTATGCCATTGCCACCGTGCTTACTTTTTGGTCTATGGTGATTTATTTCAAAGCGGCTTGGCCAGAGTTAACTAAGGTTAATTAGTGTTAAATAGCTTGTTTTTAGTTAAAAAAACACCACATTAGTCGCTTTTTGAGCAGTCAAAATAAAATTGATATTAAAGGGTTGACTCATAATTTTTTCAATGTAGAATGCGTTTCCAGTTGACAGGGAGTCAGCACATGAAGCGGCTGTAGCTCAGCTGGTAGAGCATCACGTTGCCAACGTGAATGTCACGAGTTCGAGTCTCGTCAGCCGCTCCAATTTCTCTTTAAGAGAATGTACAGGGAAGACTACCTTATGGGTAGTAAATGAAAGTAGTTTTGATGTAAATGGCGGGTTGGCAGAGTGGCTATGCAGCGGATTGCAAATCCGTGTACCTCGGTTCGACTCCGGGACCCGCCTCCACATTGCCCGAGTGGTGGAATTGGTAGACACAAGGGATTTAAAATCCCTCGCTTGTAAGAGTGTGCCGGTTCAAGTCCGGCCTCGGGTACCATTTCATTGGTGCAGTAAGATTTAATACATATTGGCGTATGTATGGGTAAGTTTAAAATAATGAGGCGGCTGTAGCTCAGCTGGTAGAGCATCACGTTGCCAACGTGAATGTCACGAGTTCGAGTCTCGTCAGCCGCTCCAAATTTTAAACGTGTTAAAAGTTTTATTTTGCTAGTTATAAATTTGCTAGTTATAAATTAAGACCATGAAGCGGCTGTAGCTCAGCTGGTAGAGCATCACGTTGCCAACGTGAATGTCACGAGTTCGAGTCTCGTCAGCCGCTCCAAATATGACAGTTATTACGGTCAAAGTAGGGTCCCAATCTCTACTATAAAAAAAACTCTCGATGCCCGAGTGGTGGAATTGGTAGACACAAGGGATTTAAAATCCCTCGCTCGTAAGAGTGTGCCGGTTCAAGTCCGGCCTCGGGTACCATCTTTTTACTTTACATTCTGTCGAGTAAATTAAAAAATTCTTATAGTAATTCAAATTCTTGCAAATATAATCAAAGTCTTGCCAATGTAGTCGATATAAATATTTTTAATTATATCTCTGTAATAGTTGCTGACTAGATTCGATGTTTTGCCTTGATATTTAGATTGTCTCAAAATTTTTATGCTTTTAACGGCTTAAACCTTTATTTAAATTACCCACATAAATTTACCCGTATAAATTCATCACGCATAAGTTTCACTAATACTTGTATTATGACTTTCATCACAAGCCTTCAATGCTACCTATCGAACACCTAAATAAAAATTTAAGCTTTTTACCAACATCTGACTAATAGAAATAGTACTGACAGAAATTTCCTTATTTTACTTAAGTCTAGTATCATCCAACGCTGACTGTTTATGCGTTAATTTGACGTAAGCTACTGAGCAACATAGCCTCGTCTAAACAATAATAACAATTAACCCCAACAGAGCCCTAGTTTTATAGCAGCCCCGTCAACTATATTGCAACAGTTCACAGAGAAATTATGTCTATCCGACCCCCAAAGCAATTAAATATTATTATCGCCATGTATCTTGGTTATGCCGCCATGATGATCTGCCGTCAAATGATTACTATTCTAAGCCCTGCCATGCTTGCCGATGATACCTTAGGCTTAACAAAAACAAATATTGGAGACTTTGCAGCTTATGGCACCCTAGGTGCACTGGTAGGTAAACTCATTTGGGGGCCTCTTGCTGATGTGATTGGTGGGCGCTTTACTTTTTTAATTGGAATTTTTCTTACCGCGCTGTTTGTTATCGCCTTTGGACTTTCGCCTAATGTAATGGCTTTTACTGTTTTTTCATTCTTGCTTTACTGCACAAAGTCCTCCGGCTGGCCAGGTATGACTAAACTGGTTGGAGAATGGTATCACCCTCATCATTATGGACGGGTGTGGAGTATTATCTCCACCAGTTCTAGATTTAGTGTGGTGTTGGCGACGTTATTTTTTGGTTGGTTGTTGAGCTTTATGCATTGGCGCTCAGTAGCTTTCATCGCTGCGGCTTTCGCATTAGTTATATTTATTGGTTGTTATTTTTTCCTGAAAGAAAAACCTGAAAACCCAAATTTCTTCAGAGAAAATGAAGGTGATCATACCGACACCAGTGTCGAAGGTATAGAGTTGGCGAAAGCATCAAAACAGGCGATTGATAACAAATACAATCACCCCCTTCAAGGCACAAGTATGTTGGCGGGTATGCAGGCATTTGTTAAAAGCCCTAGAGTTTGGTTGGTCGTGCTTATGCTAATGATGCTTACTTGTATGATGGCCTTTTTAGACTTTGTTGCGGTTTATCTTATGGAGACTTACCAATTATCACCCTCACAGGCAGCAATGGCTTCTACTATATTTCCCGTTGGTTCTTTAGCTGGACTGTTAGCTTCGATCGCATTTTACGACCGTTTTTCCAAAAAGGGCATCCGGACAGTATTAACCATAGCGATGACGCTGAGTTTATTGAGTGTACTGACCTTGAAATATTTATCTTGGTTTAATCTCAGTGTTGAGGTGAACTACATAGTGGCTTTGAGTGCAATTTTCTTATTCGCGTTTTCAATTTCTCCCGCTTATTACTTACCTATGTCAATATTTTCCATCGAATATGGTGGCCCCCATAGTGCAAAACTGGTGAGTTTCATTGATGCTTTTGGCTTTGCAGCCAGTGCAACATTTGCTTTTATTGGTGGAAGATTGGCAGATAGTGCGGGCGGTTGGTCCAGTTTTATGAATATGCTTATATTGATTTCAGCGGTTGGTATTATCTCTGTTTGGGCATTTATGCATGCAGAATATAAAGCGGCAAAGTCAGGAGAAGTGTTAATTAAGCGCTGATCACGTAATTGTTTTAATGTTTATAAAAATTTTATCACCACCCGCCTCAGTAATATTGGCGGGTGGTTCAAAAACAACTTCTTCTAAATAGCCCCTTTTCACCGAAGATTACTATTTATTTCCCTGATATCCAGTAATCTTTTCAACATTGTAGTATGCTATAGCGTCAAAATTTCTGCCATATTAAATAATGAAGTTATAAAACAGATAATTTCTAGGCTATAGTCGTTTTCTAATTATTGTTAACGGTTTGTCGCTAAGAGGCAAAAGGATGTCGCTGTTGATAAGCGCCTTGCTTTACAATTAAAATATTAATTTACTTAGTAGCAATTAAAATTGGCTAAGTCGCAGGAAGATAATCAACGAAGATAATTAACGAGGATATACATGTATCAAATAAACCGACCCGCTAAAACAGCATTGACTATGGCGATCGCTCTCGCATTGAGCAATGGCACAGTACAAGCTCAAGAAAATAGTACAGTAGAAGACAAAAAAGTTGAGACTGAACGTCAGATCGAAACTATCGTTGTTACTTCAACTCGAAGAGCAGAGAACCAACAAACTGTACCCTTGGCTGTACAGGCGATGAGTGGTGCAAAACTTCAAGAACTAGGCATTGATAGCTTTGAAGACTACATCGCATTGCTTCCAGGTGTTAGTTCTGAAGGTCAAGGGCCAGGTAAACAAGAAACATATATCCGTGGTGTATCAGCAGGTCGTTCTGATGTCAGACTTGCTGGCATTGGCGGCGAGCCAAGTGTCGCCTTTTATCTCGACGAAGCACCAATCACTACTCCTGGTCGTAATATAGATTTATATGCAGTTGATTTACAACGCATTGAAGTTTTAAAAGGTCCTCAAGGTACATTATTTGGCGCTAGTTCACAGGCAGGCACTGTACGTCTTATTACCAATAAACCGGTATTAGACGAATTCAGGGCCGGTGGTGAGGTAGGTATGTCATCTACTAAGAGCGGTGGCATCAGTAATAAAACTGAGGGTTATCTTAATATACCCATTGTAGACGATACATTTGCACTACGTATTGCGGCTTATAATTCTACCGATGCTGGCTTTATTGATAATGCCCTTAGCACGACTCAATTACCATTGACTAATCCAGGATTAGGTGGCGGCGTTCCTTCATCTCGACAAGTGGTAAGTAACGCTACGCTTGCAAAAGATGATTACAATGAAGCGACACATAGAGGCATGAGAGTTAGTGCATTATGGCAAATCAATAACGATTGGGATTTGTTAGTACAACACACAAACCAACAGCTTGATACTGAAGGCTCTTTCGAATACGACCCGTCTATTAGTACTGAAGATGACTTGAATGCTTCGACTTTCTCTCCCACTGAAGGTGATGATAAGGTCGACCTCACACAATGGACGCTAAATGGTATGCTTGGCGGACTTGAAGTTATCTATAACGGCTCGTTCACCAACCGAACGTTCCAAGGTAATACTGATTATACGGCTTATATTGAAATAGGCCCATATGTGCCTTACTACACTTGTAGTTACCCAGGTTATGATGAATGTTTTAGTCCTGTGATGACGACTTCTGAACAATTCGAAACAGAGCGTGTTGTGCACGAAATTCGTGTTGCAACCAATGCTGAAGATCGTTTTCGAGCGATTGGTGGTGTTTTCTATGATGATCAGCAACTTAACACCTTAACCGACTTTAACTATGCTGGGTCTATTGCCGCAGGTTTCTCACCAAACTTTCCGATACCAGGCGCTTTTACTAATACAGATGGTAGTGCTCGACCTCCTGGCGTAACCTACTTCAATGATTACCAAACAGATCGTGAAGAGCTATCGGTATTTGGTGAACTTGCTTACGATGTTACTGACGATGTCACCGTAACCGTAGGTGCTCGTCACTACGAGATTGAAATGGGCTTGATGGGACATTCGTCTAATGGCCAAAGAGCATCTGGACCAGAAGCTGCTAACGGAACCAATGTCGATTCAAGACTGGCCGGTTTGACTCCTGCAACGATATCAGGAACTATTTACAAAGCCAATATACGCTGGAAAATGAATGCTGATGCGATGTTTTATGGCACGTATTCAGAAGGCTTTAGAGGCGGTGGATTCAATCGTTCAGCTGGCACGGGTGGCATTCCAGCGACCTTTGATACCGATACTGTCGTCAGTGTTGAATTTGGCTGGAAAACAGCTTGGCTTGACAATACATTACGTTTTAACGGCGCTATATATAATGTTGACTTCAGTGATATGCAGCAAGGTGTTCTAGATCTTAGTATCGCCAACAACTCATTCTTTGACAATGTTGGATCGTCTGAAATCAATGGTCTTGAATCTGAACTTAATTGGGCTGCGACTGATAATGTTGATCTTTTTGGCTCATTTAGCTATATCGATTCAGAATTGACCTATATTCCAAATACGCTGGTGAATATCACACCGGTAGGGTCAAACCTGCCTTACGCACCAGAAAGTGAAGGCGTTATTGGCGGACGTTACTATCAAGAAATCGGTGATTTTTCTGCTGTTTTCCAAGGCGTATTCAAATGGACAGACTCACGTTTTAATAGTCTAGTTGATGCTGACCGTGTTGAATTACCGTCTTATACTCAGGTTAACCTGTCAGCCTCTATTGGCAAAGATGACTGGAAAGCAACGTTCTTTGTTGACAATGCTACCGACTCTCTTGGACAAGTTGCCGCAGGTTCAGCCGATAATGTTTATAGGGTTTCACCGACAAGACCTCGTACTATTGGCTTTAGAATAAGCTATGATTATTAGCATTTGACATTATTTTAAAGTATTTTAAAGTATTTTAAGATAGGTTAGGGTCGGCGTTTAATCACGCCGACCTATTTTTTTCTGGACCTTTATAGATTCTGGACCTTTATAGATAATATCAATGGTATCTTGATATTTAGCGAGAGATTATTTTGCCAAATCAATTGAAAAACCTCCAACCTGACCAAGTGATTAAACAGTGTCAACTCTTGATTAAGAAAGGCCACTTAAGCCAAGCATCTGCAAATCTTGAAGATATGTTAGTGGAAAATCCAGGACATATTGAAGGTGTTTATTGTCTTGCAGTTTGTCAGCGTAAACAACAAAAGCATAGCCAAGCCATGGCGAGTCTTGATCAAATTCTAGTAACAATGCCTGAGCACGGCAGAGCTCATCAAGAGCAAGGTTATATTCACAAAGCAATGGCAAACACTACCCAAGCCATAGCGTCTTTTGAAAAAGCCGTTACCTTAAACCCAGCATTGTTTGGCAGTTGGCGTGTACTTGCTGCAGAGCCTGACTATCCAATGCGTGAAGAAGCTAAGCAGCGTGTTGAATGGCTCTCTAGCCTGCCACCGGCATTAGTTTCTGTTTCTAGCCTAATATACCAAAAACAATTACATCGCGCAGAATGGCTCTGTCGTCACTTCCTCAAAGACAATCCACATCAACCAGAAGCTATGCGCTTACTGGCTGAGTTAGGGACAAAGTTTCAAATTCTTGACGACGCAGAATTCTTATTAGCTAGCTGCCTTGAATTTGAACCAAACTATAAAAGGGCTCGTTTGGACTATGTTCATGTGTTGCATAAGCGACAAAAATTTCAAAAGGCACTTGAGCAAGCAAAAATTCTGTTAGATTCAGACCCAAAAAATTCAAACTTTAAAATTGGTCTTGGTAATGCGCAACAGGCAACCGGAGATTTTGAAGCGGCTATTAGCACCTTTGAAAGTGTACTGCATAACAACGCCACCAATAATTCAATCTACCTAACCCTAGGCCATGCTTTAAAAACAATGGGCCGTGTTGACGACGCTATTACAGCGTACCGTAAAAGCTATAGTATCAAACCTGATTTTGGCGATGCGTTCTGGAGTTTGGCCAATTTAAAAACTTACCGATTTACTGCCAATGAACGTCAGCAAATGCGGGATCAAGAAGCAAGCCCGACAACCTCGATTAATGATAAAATTCATTTCTGCTTTGCCCTAGGTAAAGATTTGGAAGATAGCGAACACTTTGACGAAGCCTTCTTTTTTTACCATCGCGGCAATAAGCTAAAAAGCGAACAAGACCAATTTGATAGTAAATCTCTAGAATTATCGTTTGAATTTCAGAAAAATAATTTTGATGCCGAGTTTTTCGAACGTAATAAACTGGCCGGTTGTTCTGCCCCTGATCCGATATTTATTGTTGGACTACCACGCGCGGGTTCAACACTTTTAGAACAAATTCTTGCTTCACACTCACAGGTTGATGGCACGATGGAATTGGCTAATATCATCGGCTTAGCACACCGGTTGAATGGACGACAAGCCAAGCAGGAGGATGAGCCGAGATATCCCAGTATCCTAAAAGAGTTATCAGCTGATGAGCTGACTAAAATGGGCGAACGTTATATTGAAGACACTCAGCATCATCGCCAAGGAGCGATTTTTTTCATCGATAAGATGCCAAACAATTTTAGACATATCGCTCTTATCAATCTGATCCTCCCTAACGCTAAAATTATTGATGCCAGACGTGACGCCTTATCTTGTTGTTTTAGCGGTTATAAACAACTATTTGGCGAAGGCCAACAGTTTTCTTATAATCTTGAGGACATTGGTAATTATTATCGCAACTATGTTGAAATAATGGACCACTGGGACAAAGTATTACCAGGCAAAATTTTACGGGTACAATATGAAGATGTGGTTGCTGATTTAGGCACTCAAGTTCGGCGTATATTGGACTACTGTGGCTTGCCTTTTGAACAAGCCTGTATTGATTTTCACACCAATAAACGTGCTGTTCGTACACCAAGCTCTGAGCAGGTGCGCCAACCTATTTATCAAAGTGGTCTTGAACAGTGGCGCAACTATGAATCGCATCTAGGGCCACTGAAAAAAGCATTAAGCAATGCTAAGTAAGCCTCAAATAAGCCTTAAATAAGTAAGCGCTGCATTTTCTTTATTGGCATTAACGGTCAATAAAGACACTGCGGTGTCTGCAATTAACCAGCAGCTTTTAGCACCCGTTAACTATCATCATATCTAAAATATAAAGGAATCAATCTTGGCTAAAAAAATACTAAAAATTGGACATCGTGGTGCAATGGGACATGAGCCAGAAAACACCATAAGGTCTTTTAAAAAAGCAATAGAATTAAATGTTGATGCGATAGAGTTAGATGTATACGTATGCAAGACAGGTGAGCTTGTCGTTATCCATGACGATAAAGTAGACAGAACCACTAATGGTGTTGGCTATACCCAAGATAAAACGTTTGCACAATTAAGACAATTAGATGCCGGTAAAGGTGAACTTATCCCAACACTCGAAGAGGTTTTAGACTTTGTTGATAAAAGAGTGATGGTAAACATAGAGCTAAAGGGAAGAAATACAGCCATTGCAACGTATCAAGTGATAGATAAATATATTAAAAAACATGCTTGGTCAGCGCTTGATTTTATGGTTTCTTCATTCGATCATCATGAATTAAATAAATTTAAACAGCTAGCTCCCCAAATACCTATTGGTGCCTTACTTGACGGCATACCACTTTCTTATTCCGATTGTGCGGTTCAACTTAATGCGCAGTCGATAAATTTAAGTGTAGATTTTATTAACCAGGACTTTGTTAATCACGCCCATAACAACGGTTTAAAAGTTTATGTGTATACGGTTAATGATTATGATGATATTGCCGAAATGGAAAAACTGAATATTGATGGTATTTTTTGTAATTTTCCAGAAAGGTTACAATAAACAAAGCCACTTAACTATCTGAATTTAAATTATTTTATTTTTTTCAGGGTGTATTACTGAGAGGTCTTATTAACACGTCCTAATATACATGTGAGTTAGCATTACTAGTTTCTAATGCTTTGAAAGCATGAAATTAACATTTAATTAAATGTTGCTCATGGTGCGTGTGTTGTTGATACGTATCGATAATAAGCTGTTGAACTAAACCGATTGGCGGGGAGTGCAGCTTCCTGCAATTTCTCTGTATTCCAGCCACACTTAACTTGCTACTCAACCCTTTTTGGAGGCAAGTTATATGACACCACTCAGACAACAGTTACTTGACTGCATGCAAGTACGAAACTTTTAAATGATAATTCAACAAACCTATATTCGTTGGTTTTACGACTTGGCGAAGCATACTGTCCACATAGTTTCTTTGAAATGCGAGAGAAATTCAGATTTCGTAATTATTCAGTATTAATTTTAAATTAATACTGTACATACATACAGTATGCCTTCATATCCCGCTTTTATGTATAAAGCGGGATTTAATCTGTCTTTCTACATCGCTATATTCAAAAAGTAAAATTAACGTGTTGAATGTTAATATTAAGTTATGTATATTAATTTGAATAAATAT
>NZ_JACGVK010000072.1:0-75895 GCF_014077185.1 Colwellia sp. MB02u-10 | reverse complement strand
GAATCAGCACCCCGGCCAAGTATTGTGCGTACCCGAGCTTTATATAACTCTATAGGGTAAGAGATAATACTTAATGGCCCTTTCCCTGAAAAAATTATACGTGAAGGGCTATCGAATAGTATTTTGGTTTTAGCGACGTAATTTGGAAAGGCAAACAGCTCTGGTGAAAAAACCAGAGAAAGCAAACCGATACAACCAAGCAGTACTATAGGTGGAACTATTGAATGGGTATATGTTCCTATACCAACAGAGGCCATGGTGATGAGTACTATAGCCAATAACCTTCTTAAGTGAACGTTAGTCTCTAAACCGGAGACTGAGCCCTTATTGTTGAGGGTATCATACAACTGTTGCGCCTTTTGTTTTTGCTCGTTACTCGGTAATGTTCTAACGGACTGATAGCCTGTCACTTTTCCATTTTCATAAACAGGTGTTATATAGGCATCAACCCAATAATAATCGCCATTTTTACAACGATTTTTAACCATTCCTCGCCAAGAATCCTCTTGTTTAAGTTTACGCCATAAATCAGCAAATGCCGCTTTAGGCATTGATGGATGTCGAACTATATTATGATGTTGTCCAACGAGTTCCTCAAGAGAATATCCTGCAACGGCACAGAACTCAGGGTTAGCGTAAGTTATTCTTCCCTGAAGATCTGTAATAGAGACCAATTGTTCAACTGCCGAGAAAGTTTTTTCATTATTTAAAGTGTGATTCATAGTATTTCTTTTATCAGTAAATGTAGTTAACGTTAATCAGCTTTTTCTCAGTAAAAGCTCAAACTCATCAATCGGTACGGGCTTACTAAATAGATAACCTTGATAATGCATGCAGCCTTTATCCAATAGGTATTGTCTCTGTTCTACAGTCTCGACACCCTCGGCAATGACGTCAATATCTAAGCTATGCGCCATGGTAATGATAGTGCGTACAATCGCCTTGTCATTGGCATCCGTGGGAAGGTCACGCACAAATGACTGGTCTATCTTTAATTGATTAAGTGGTAATAGTTTTAAATATTGTAAAGACGAATAACCCGTTCCAAAGTCGTCTAATGAGAATAAAACACCTATTTTGTTCAGCATATTCATTTTGGTAATGATGTTACTGATGCTTTCCACCAATATACTTTCGGTTAGTTCTAGCTTGAGTTGTGCGGGGTTAATCTCATACTGTTGTAGGGTAGTTTTTACCTGTTCTACAAAGTTTTCTTGATGAAATTGCTTAGCACTGATATTGACGGCGAGTACAAGACCTTCTGTCTGGGGGCTTTGTTGCCATGCTTTAAGTTGAGCGCAGGCAGTGTCTAATACCCATTGCCCTATCGGTAAAATAAGCCCTGTTTCTTCGGCTAACGGAATGAAGTTAAAGGGTGAAATTTGGCCACGTTCTGGATGTTGCCAACGGATTAAGGCTTCAGCCCCTAATGCTTGACCAGAACTGCTAACCTGTATTTGATAATAGAGTTGGAATTGATTGTACTTAATGGCTTTGCGTAGTTCATTTTCCATGTCTGCACGGACAGAGATAGCTTCTTGCATCGTTTGATCAAAGAAACGCAAGGTGTTGCGTCCTGCGGTCTTGGATTGATACATAGCAATATCTACTTGCCTTAATAATTCCTCTGATGTCAGCTCATATCCACTGAATACTGTCGCGCCGATACTTGGCGTGCTGCGATGCTCATTCGCCCCAAGTTGGTAGGGTTGAATCAGTGAAAAGATGATTTTTTTGGCCAAACTCTTGGTTTGGGCGGCCGCTTCAATGGCCTCCTCGCTAAGATTTTCTAGCAAGACCACAAACTCATCACCGCCTAATCGGGCGACGGTATCAATTTTTCTTACACTGTTAATTAAACGCGTGGCGACTTGTTGTAAAAGCGTATCTCCCGCCTCATGGCCGAGGGTATCGTTGAGGATTTTAAAGTGGTCTAAATCAAGTAATAGCAATGCAGCACACTTATTACTCCTCGCACTGCTAGCTAGGGCGTGGCCAAGCTTATCAAACAGCAGGCGGCGATTTGGCAAATGAGTCAGCGGATCGAAGTAGGCGAGACTATTAATTTTTTCTGAGGCCGCTTTGTTCGTCGTATTATCTATAAATGCGCCAACATAATTAGAGACCCTCCCGCTCGCGTCTTTTACTGCAGTAACAGTAAGATGCTCTGAATAGACTTCGCCATTTTTACGCTTATTCCATATTTCACCTTCCCATCCACCTATACTGTTGATGCTCTCCCACATGTTGGCGAAGAAGGCTTTACTTTGTTTTCCTGAGCTGATTAGTTGTGGCTTCTGCCCGATAGCTTCTTCTGCGCTGTAACCTGTGATACGGGTAAATGCGCGATTCACCCGAAGAATATTGCTGTTAGCATCGGTGACAAACATAGCTTCTTGGGATTCAAAAACGGTGTCGGCAACCCGACATTCACTAGCGATGACTAACTCAGCAACTCGTTTATCTTTTTCTTCATTTTGAAAGCACAATTTTTCATTAGCGATGACTAACTCAGCAATTCGCTTATCTTTTTCTTCATTTTGAAAGCACAATTTTTCATTAGCGATGACTAACTCAGCAGCCCACTTTTCTTTATTTTCGTTTAAATTCAAAGTATAAAACCTTTTTTAGTTTTAACATCATGTAACTGTGTATGGTGTCATCCACATATATTTAAAATTTATTCACCCTTTAACTTCTCTAGCATTTTACGAGTAAGCTAAAGGGTGAATAAAGCTCTCCAGGCAACCAAGCTCAAAGATGCTCAACTATCGATCAACTTTGGGGGGGTGGTGCTCAGTGAGCGTCCAGCAACCTGCACATTGCTCTAGTTTATTTTTCATTCTAAAGTTGTTCCATTAAATTAATTGGAGCAACCTATGTTTCGTAAAACTTTTGATGATTGGAAAAAAATTGTTAATGAAAAAATAGCTATCGGCTCATTTGTGTCCCAGTTTTTTATCCACATCAATTAAATTAAAAATGTTTTTTTCATATAACCACTTGATTTATAATTAAAATAAAAGCAAGCGCCATTAAGTAAGCTTAAATTCAATAATATATAAAAAATCACTGATATAAGTCAGTTAGAGCTATAAAATAACCTGACACTAAAATTTTTTTTACTTCGTCATTGGATATGTTCTATTGAGCCTTTGATATACCGTTTGTTAGTTAAGTTTCAGTGTAATAACCATGATGATAACCCCAATTTCATCCACCAAAACTTAAATCGTATACGCTAACCAAGCAGCAATCTGATAAAATTTTCAATACCTCCAAAATAAAGATCAAACACTATATTTTATTGACCAACTGGAACAGCCATGTCCGCTGTAGATCAAAAAAACACCAAAATCTTGGTGTAAACTCTAAAATACTAAGGTCAGCAAAGTGACATAAGTGAACAACTATAGCTCGTTAATATATAGCCATTATGATTGCTACATAAACGGCTACAATTTGAAGATAAATTTACTTTCTGTAAGTTATTGAAAGGCATGCTGGAAGCAAACGCAGTAGACGACTCATGTGCCGAGGGGCTGCTTGGGCTGCACGCCACCATAATGTAATTTATCCCCCAAAGACCTCCTATAATCAAACTCACTTAGTTTAAAAGTCTCTCCGTAGTAAATTGGTCATTCGTTAAAGGGAATTTCTTTAGATACCATCTTAAAAATAGAAAGAAATAGTTATTTATATTTGTTATAACATTTTGTTTATGGAACAAAAAAAGGGATAACATTTCTGTTATCCCTTTTTTTATAATATGGTGCTCGCTACTGGACTCGAACCAGTGACACCTTGCATGTCATGCAAGTACTCTAACCAACTGAGCTAAGCGAGCGTTACTTCTAAGTAAAACTGTTGAGTGACTCAACGAGGCGCTATGTTAGCGATCTGTTTTAGCAAGTGCAAGCAGTTTTATCTAAAATATGATGTGATTGCTGATTAATTCAGCATTGGGTATTATGCTTGTCTATTTAAGCAACAAATAGGTCAATAAAAGTCACACGTTGTTTTAAATACTCTAAAAGTAAGGTTTTAGAGTATTAAGCTAAAACACTCGGTTAACTTTCCAAGGCTGCATGTTGATCAAAGCGATTTTGCACTATTTTTAAGCGCCAAGCCAGTAACACGGCCGCTACTGTTAAACCAGAAATAAAGCCTATCCAAAAGCCATAAGGACCTGATGCTGGTGCTATCCAATCGGTTAAACCCAGTATTGAACCAAAAGATAAACCCACAACCCAGTAGGAAAAGAAGGTGATATACAAAATCGACTTTGTGTCTTTATAGCCACGAAGTGCACCAGCTGAAATAACTTGTATGGCATCGGAGAACTGAAATAAAGCCGCTAAAAGCATTAAGCCAGCAGCAAGTTCAAGTACTTCAGTGTCTGTGGTGTAGATAGTGGCAATTTGTGTGCTGAACAATAAGGTAATGGCAGCGGTTACTACCGCAATAACCAATCCCAAAATAACCGAATATCGGCAGAGTTCCTTGGCTTTTTCAAAGTTTTTATTGCCCACTTCAAAACCTACTTTTATCGTCACTGCCATCGCTAAACTTAATGGCACCATAAAAACCAAGCCAGAAAAGTTAATGGCAATTTGGTGGCTGGCAACAACATTAGCGCCAAAGGGTATAAGTATTATGGCTACGGCGGCAAATAAGCTTACTTCAAAAAGTAATGAAAATGCTATCGGTGTGCCTAAAGCTAATATGATTTTAATTTCTGACCATTGTGGCCAATAGAATTTGGTAAACAATGGCGCGTGTTTTAGATGTTTTGAAAAATAAGCATAGCCAAGCATGCCAAGGAACATCACCCAGTAAACAATGGCTGTGGCAATACCACAACCCGCACCACCCAGTGCAGGCATACCAAACTCACCATAAATAAAAATATAGTTGGCGGGTATGTTAATCAACAAGCCTAATATGCTAATGATCATGGTTGGGCGAGTAAAAGACAAACCTTCTGAATAATTACGCAAAACCAAATACAGACAATAGCCTGGGCCGCCCCAAACAATGTAACCTAAATAGTCAAACATTAGATGTTTGAGTTTAGGCTCCATCGAAATAGAGTTGATTAACATAGGGGTGGCAATGTAGTAGAGAATAATGATGATTATTGATAAAAAAACCGCTATCCAAGCGGTTTGATAACTGGCTTTTGCCACTTGGTCAAACTGTTTGGCACCCGATAATTGCGAAACAATACTGGCCAGTGCCATCACAAGACCTGATATGGCTAAAATTAAGGGCAACCAGACACTGCTAGCAACGGCAACGGCGGCCATATCAGTGGCACTAACACGACCCGCCATAACAGTATCGGCAAAACCCATTAAATTTTGGATCAATTGGGCGATTAAAATTGGGTAAGCCAATTTCATTAAATTTTTACTATTGGAAAAAAAACGATTTATGTTCATCAAAGCAATTATATCATTAAGTTATTCTTGCTAAGATAGCAAAAAGTAGAATATTCGTTGGATGATATATGTTTACAGGTATAGTGCAATCACAAGCTGAAGTAATTGCGATAGTTAATAAGAATAATGCCATTAGCTTAAAAATTAGCTTGGAAAATAGTTTAATTGAACAGCTAGTAATAGGCGCGAGTGTCGCTATTAATGGCGTCTGTTTAACCGCCGTTGAATTTGGTCATTTGCTGGCAGATAAAAGTTTTATAAGTTTTGATGTTATTGATGAAACGTTACGGGTATCTAATCTTGCCGATATTAAACTGGGTACACAAGTTAATGTTGAGCGCTCGTTAAAAATTGGCGATGAAATCGGTGGTCATATGCTCAGTGGTCATGTTCATACGCAAGCTGTTTTAGCTAACCGTATCGATAGTCAGGATAACTGCACGTTAAGTTTTACCATAGCGCCTGAATATCAAAAGTATATATTTTCCAAAGGTTTTATCAGTATTAATGGTATTAGTTTAACGTTAGGCGCTGAAGTAGGAGAGTTGTTTTCAGTCTATTTGATACCCGAAACCTTAGCGCGTACCAATTTACAGAATGCGGTGATTGGCGATAAAGTGAATATTGAACTTGATCAACAGACCATGACGATTGTTGAAACAATTGAACGTATGAAACTAAGCTAACATTAGTTTGACGCGAGTATTTGTTATACCCGAATGTGACTTGCTAGTACTCAACTAAAGTGCAGTTAACTGTTGTTGTGTTAATACCTAGCAATATTGCTTGATTGTTAGGTATTAACACAAAAGGGCAATAGAGAGTTTAACTCACCATGAGTTTTAACAAAACGGCTGTTTAAAAAAACTGTTCATTGTCACTACCAACACCTAATAGAATTTTTTGATGATACTCGTCAATATGTAAATTCAAGTGCATTTCCATGCAACAAGCGGGGCACTCGTCATAATAGTCTTGGTCACCTGCACTAGCGTCTAAGACCAAATGAATAGGATGGCCGCAATGTGGGCATTCAATACGTTGTTCTTTAATCTTATGGGGCATGACGGCTCCTAGATTTTAAGTTTGAGGAGTGGTACGTTTTAGTATGAACATTTTTAACTAAAGTGCGAGCTTTTCTAGGCTAAATATCGCCCAAAACACTCGCCACCGCAGGGCGAAACACTGTTTGGGTAAAGCCCTTAGTTAGTGGAGGTAAAGCGTGTGGTAAAACTGTTGGCAATGTTATGCGCGAAATTAATCAACGTCAGTGATTAGATGATTAATTTTATTGGGTACACCATCCCATTGCTCTGCATCAACAGGTGCAGGAATAATTTCGGTGATCACTGGCCATATTTTTGCCAGTTCAGCGTTGAGTTCAATAAAGTCTTTTTGATCTTCTGGCACATCATCTTCTTGATAAATCGCGCCAACAGGACATTCAACAGGGCACAAGTCGCAATCAATACATGAGTCAGGATTAATGACTAAAAAATTGGGTCCTTGATGAAAGGCATCAACAGGACAAACTGCGACACAATCAGTGTATTTACATTGAATACAATTATCAGTAACTACAAACGCCATTTTATTCCGCTTATTTTATCTTATTGAGCTATCAAATCGACTAGCATTACTACTATCAAAGGTCAGATCATACCTAGCTTATACACAAATTCAATTATTGTTTTAGCTTTGTATTTGGTATCGCTAGTACTATCAGGTAAAATAGCGCTAATTTTTACCCTAGTCTCGCTTTGGATACACGATATGTTGCGTTTAACTAACGTCAAATTACCACTAAATCATCAACCGGAAGCATTAGAGCAAGTTATTCTTGCAACATTAAAAATCACCGCTGAGCAGCTTACCAGTTTTTCAATCTTTAAACGTGGTTACGATGCACGTAAAAAGAGTAAGATCATTTTGATGTATACCTTAGACGTAGAAACAACAAAAAATGAACAGCTTATTGCTGAGCATATCAATGATCAAAATATTAAAGTTAGCCCTGATACAAGTTATAAGTTTGTTGGTCAAGCACCAGAAAATTTAATCGAGCGCCCAGTAGTTATTGGTATGGGACCTTGTGGCTTATTCGCGGGCTTACTCTTAGCACAAATGGGCTTTAAACCTATTATTTTAGAGCGCGGAAAAGAAGTACGCCAGCGTACTAAAGACACGTTTGGCTTTTGGCGGAAAAAAATTCTTAATACTGAATCCAATGTGCAATTTGGCGAAGGGGGGGCGGGTACATTTTCTGATGGTAAACTCTGGAGCCAAGTTAAAGACCCAAAGCATTATAGTCGCAAAGTATTACATGAGTTTGTTGATGCTGGCGCGCCAAGTGAAATTCTATACGTTAGTAAGCCACATATCGGTACCTTTAAATTGGTCACCATGGTAGAACAAATGCGGGCAGAAATTCACCGTCTTGGTGGTGAAGTACGTTTTGAACAACGTGTAGACGATATTCATTTTGTTGAAACGCAAGATGACAATGGCAATAGGCAAGTTACCGGTTTAACTTTATCGACAGGCGAGGTCATAAACACTAAACACATTGCTTTGGCTATTGGCCATAGTGCACGTGATACTTTTACTATGTTGCATGAAAAAGGTGTCTTTATAAAAGCTAAGCCATTTTCTATTGGCTTTAGAATTGAGCATGAACAATCAGTTATTGACGATGCTCGTTTTGGCGAAAATGCCGGCAACCCTATTTTAGGTGCGGCTGATTACAAACTTGTTCATCATTGTAAAAATGGCCGTTCAGTTTATAGTTTTTGTATGTGCCCTGGTGGCACAGTAGTTGCTGCCGCATCAGAAGCAGGGCGTTTAGTCACCAATGGCATGAGCCAATATTCACGCCATGAACGTAATGCTAACAGTGCTATTGTCGTCGGTATTTCACCAGAAGATTATGACGAAAATGGTAGCAAAGACAACGTACTTGCGGGCATTGAGTTTCAGCGTCGGTTAGAAGAAGCGGCCTTTAAGCTCGGTGGCGAAAACTATGATGCACCAGTACAGCTAGTGGGTGACTTTCTTGCTGGACGAAAAAGTGGCGAGCATGGTGTTGTCGCGCCATCTTATAAGCCTGGTGTTAAATACTGCGATTTAAGTGAAATTTTACCTGACTACGCTATCGAAGCTATTCGTGAAGCATTACCAGCATTTGAACGTAAAATTAAAGGTTTCTCGATGGCTGATGCAACATTAACCGCCGTTGAAACACGAACTTCGTCACCGATTAGCATCACCCGTGATAAAGATAGTTATGAGAGTTTAAATACAAAAGGCTTATATCCGGCGGGTGAAGGTGCCGGTTATGCAGGTGGTATTTTGTCTGCGGGTATTGATGGTATTAAAGTCGCTGAAGCCATGGCGCTTTCGATGCTGAAGCATTATCAATAAAATGTTAACTGCGCTGTCATTAACTAACTCATCGAAGTGAATAACCTAGCTTGATGAGTTAGTTAAGCATTTAGTTAGGGCTTTAGTTAAGCCTAAAGCATCGCTTAATATGTCATGTTACAGTTTGAGTTGTACTGAGTTTACAAGCGCTTTACGATTAGTGTATTTCTTGGATATCATCATTAACTTGTCGTTGCCATTTACTTTGAGGTAATTGGCTTTGAATATTCTGTAGCGTGGTCCAAATGCCATTCAGTGTGATGGGTCTAGTTAACCATAGTGGAATATTACCTTTAGGGTCAACCATAAACTGGTAAGTTATTGCTATGCGGTCAGCGGTCATAGGTACTATTGTCCAATGGGCGCCAAGTAAGTGCATACGTATCACATCTTGGTTTTTTTCTATGGCATTACTAGCGTCTTTAACCGCAATCTCAATCGATAGATCCTCGTTTTGCCAATATCGAGAGTGAGCCACTATTTCACGTGCTGAAATTGGCCACAAGCCTTTAAACCGAGTGATAAATACACTTTCGTTACTTGAACTTTGGCTAATGCATTTAGCGGACTCCACATTGTCTAGCCAATGAGGAGCCTGCTTAAAATCTTCAATAAAATAGATAAACCCCGCTAAGCTTGAATTAACCTCAGCTTGTGCCTTAATTTCAATCACATCGTCATATTGACTAGCACGATAAAAAACACTTAATTCACTATTTTGCTTCCAAATATTCCATGACGATAAATCATTTGCTTGAACACTATTGCTGAACAGCAGCAGGAAAATTAGCAGACAGTAACTTAAGCGCCTTAAATAAGTAATTGAGAAAAATATAACGCTGAGATTAAAATTTTGAGGCAACTACCTATTCCCTATCATAACGCATTGCTGGTATAAACTGTGTTTGTGCAATAACGTAATTAAGAAAACACTAGTTTATTGGTTTAATTATTTTTGATGGATTGGGTTGCCACACACCGGCACCGTTATGTGCAAGATGATTCATGCTTTGATTTAATACTTTATTGCCAACAATCGTTGAATTTTCAGGATGACTAATTAAAAATCCTTGAATGTATTTAACCCCTAAAGACTTTAATAACTCTAGCTGTATAATATCTTCTATACCTTCAGCGACTACTTTTAAATCAAGTTGATAGGCCATATCTATGATTGATTTTAGTATTTTCTTATACTTAATACTACCAGTGGCTTCATCAACAAACATTTTATCAATTTTTAAAATATCGACAGGTAATGTTGCCAATATTGCTAATGAGCTAAAACCTGTACCAAAATCATCAATAGCAATAAAAACACCTTCTTGGCGAAGTTTCTCTAATTCTGTGATAATTTCATCTGATATATCCAGGAAGCAAGACTCGGTAATTTCAAGCATTAATGATGAAGGTGGCAGTCCGGTTTTTACCAGTGTATCCATAACCCACTGATAGAGTGGACGATGCTTAAGTTGAATAACAGAGACATTAACAGAAATCTTAGTTTTTTTCATACCGGCGTTATACCAAGCAAACATTTGACGGCAGGCTTCATTTAATATCCAATCACCTAGTGGTAATATTTGATTAGACTCTTCTGCGATCGGAATAAACTCTGTGGGTGAAATAACTCCTTCCACTGGGTGTTGCCATCGAACGAGTGCTTCAAAATAACTGATCACGCAACCTTCAACATGAATAATAGGTTGAAAGGTTAAAAAGAAGCTGTGGTTAGATAAGGCTTGTCTCATCTCTTCCAATAAATAATGATAGCGCCTTAATTGGCTACCCATTTCAGGAGAGTAAATTCTATAAACGCCACGTCCATCTTTTTTAGCACGATACATTGCCACATCAGCTAATTGTACTAATGTATTAGGCTTGCTGGCACTCTCAGGGTACATAGCAATACCTATGCTAGCACTAATTTTAATTGTTTTATTACCTAAAATGAATTCACGTTCTAGTTCTGATAAGACAAATTTTGCAATATTAATAGCAAACGCTGAATTTTCTATATCAAAAATAAAAATAGTAAACTCATCACCACCAAGTCTAGCTAAGTTTTTTTCAATACAGTTATTTGATTGGCTGAAATTTAACTTATTACTGCGAACAAGGGAGTTTAGTCGCTCAGCAACTTGGATCAGTACTTCATCACCGAATGAATGGCCAAACGAGTCATTAACTTGTTTGAAGCCATCAAGGTCAATAAATAATAGCCCACTTTTTATTTTTTCATTCTGTGTTAACTGCTCTTCAATATGCTCTAAGAAAGTGTGGCGATTGGTTAACTTTGTTAATGCGTCACAAAAGGCACTTTGCTCAGTATCTATTTTATATTGCTTTGCATATCGTGCTATATCTTCTAACGCATAGTTTAGATTAGCTAATACAGAATATTCAGGTTTGTATGAATGCTTTTCACC
Organism: Colwellia sp. MB02u-10; assembly: GCF_014077185.1. Taxonomy (NCBI): domain Bacteria; kingdom Pseudomonadati; phylum Pseudomonadota; class Gammaproteobacteria; order Alteromonadales; family Colwelliaceae; genus Colwellia; species Colwellia sp. MB02u-10. The sequence goes on along the minus strand of NZ_JACGVK010000072.1, from coordinate 64,602 downwards.
AAAGGTGTTTGCAATGCTATCAGTAATAGCATAAATATCTTTTAATTTACTTTTTTGATAATTCAAAATTAAAAAACCAGCGATGAAACCAATCAAAAGTAGCGCTAGGGAAGGATAAAATACAGCTAATATGATGCTAAATAAAATGAAATTTAAGGGTGTTACTAACCAGTTGTCATTCTTTTTTGCTATTTTAACAACCAGCTTCTGATCATTATCTCTGGCTAAGTTATCAATGAGTAAAATATAACTTAAATAGCCATCAACATCCGTTAATTGTTGCTGAGGTAATTCATAAGCAATAGCGGGTTGGTCGTGATGAAAAGTAGCTACTTCTTTAGATAAAATTGAAACAAAAAATATATAAACAATGATGAAAAATAATAGAGTCAAAAGCGTGGTTGTTTGCCAATATTTAGCGGTAGATTTATTCATACTTTAATATTCCATTATCAATAAGCCGCTAAAATCAGTCATATTGCTTCTACAATACCGCTGATTAATATTAACATTAGGCTACATTTTATTTTTATTGTTTTACATGTTATTAATATTTTTATATATATGAGTAACTTCATTTTATCGCCATCATATCCACACTCGTTTATTTTATCAAGCCGTACGGGCTTTCAATTATAATATTATGGATGGGTAGCGTGAGACTTAAAAATAAACGATATAATAACCAGTGTAACTAATCCAAACATATAGATAACATATTAATAATAAAAATTAGTAACATAAATTTATTTTTTATGCTCAATGATAGCGTCAACGCTGTACTTAAAATGTATTTTCGGTTACCCTACTGCGAAATTTTATTGCTGGTTGTTAACGCTTAAGTAACTAAACACTCAAACGTTAACGGCTGAAAAGACATTATTAACCAATTAATTTAATTGCCAAAATAATTTAATTCAAGTGACACTTCGTATGTGCCACCACTGAACAAAGGAAAATATATGCCTGTTATTACGCTTCCCGACGGTAGTCAACGCACTTTTGAACAAGCTGTCTCTGTTATGGCGGTTGCCTTAGATATCGGCCCTGGTTTAGCAAAAGCCACCATTGCTGGTCGCATTAACGGTGACTTAGTCGATGCTTGTGAATTAATTAAAGAAGATGCAGCGTTACAACTTATCACCAGTAAAGATGCGGAAGGTCTTGAGATCATTCGTCACTCGTGTGCGCATTTATTAGGCCATGCTATTAAGCAGTTATATCCGAACGTTAAAATGGCGATTGGTCCAACGATTGATAATGGTTTTTATTATGATATTGACCTTGAAGAGTCAATTACCGAAGACGATTTAGTTAAACTTGAAAAACGTATGACTGAATTAGCCCGTACCGGTTATGAAGTGATTAAAAAAACAGGCTCATGGCAAGACGCTTACGATGCGTTTGCTGAGCGTGGTGAAAGCTACAAATTACAAATTCTTGATGAAAATATCGAGAAAACAGATACACCTGCTTTATACCATCATCAAGAATATGTCGATATGTGTCGCGGTCCTCATGTACCGAGCATGCGCCATTGTCATCATTTTAAATTAATGAAAGTAGCTGGTGCTTATTGGCGTGGTAATTCAGACAATAAAATGTTGCAACGTATTTACGGCACAGCATGGGCTGATAAAAAACAACTTAAAGCCTATATTGTTCGTTTAGCAGAAGCTGAAAAACGTGATCACCGTAAAATTGGCAAAACATTAGATTTATTTCATTGGCAAGAAGAAGCGCCAGGCATGGTGTTCTGGCATAATGATGGTTGGACGATTTATACTGAGTTAGAAAAATTTATTCGTGAAAAGTTACGCGAATATGATTATGACGAAGTTAAAGCACCGATGATGATGGATCGAAGCCTTTGGGAAAAATCAGGTCATTGGGATAAATATGCTGATGGCATGTTTACCACTGAGTCTGAAAAGCGTGAATACGCAATAAAACCGATGAACTGCCCAGGGCACGTACAAATATTCAACCAAGGGTTGAAATCATACCGTGACTTACCTTTGCGTATTGCTGAGTTTGGCTGTTGTCATCGTAATGAGCCTTCAGGCTCTTTACATGGTTTGATGCGCGTACGTGGCTTTACTCAAGATGATGCGCATATTTTCTGCATGGAATCGCAAGTGCAAGCCGAAGTCATCAAATGTATTGAAATGGTTTACGACGTATATGGCTCATTTGGTTTTGAAGATATCATTGTTAAATTATCAACTCGACCTGAAAGTCGTATTGGTAGTGATGAAATTTGGGATAAAGCAGAAGCCGGTTTAGCAAAAGCATTAACCGATAGCAACATCGCTTTTGAGTATTTACCCGGTGAAGGGGCTTTTTACGGCCCTAAAATTGAATTTACCTTAATGGATTGTTTGGGGCGTGCTTGGCAATGTGGTACTGTGCAACTCGATTTTGCACTGCCAGAGCGTTTAGGCGCAACTTACGTCGGTGAAAACAACGAAAGATACATTCCGGTCATGATTCATCGTGCTATTTTAGGTTCACTTGAACGTTTTATTGGTATTTTGATCGAAGAGTATTCTGGAAAATTTCCAACTTGGTTATCGCCAATTCAAGCAACTGTGATGAATATTACTGATAAACAAGGTCAATATTGTGAAAAAGTTGTAAAAAAACTAAAAGAAAGTGGATTTAGAGCAAAACTAGACTTGAGAAATGAGAAAATAGGCTTTAAAATCCGCGAGCATACTTTAAAGCGTGTTCCGTATTTGTTAGTCGTCGGTGATAAAGAAATGGAAACTGGCGAAATTGCAGTACGAACGCGAAGTGGTGAAGATTTAGGAACAATGTCGGTTGACGACTTTATTGCTAAATTATCTGATGAAGTGAAAACTCGTCGCTAAACACTTTGTAAAACGAACACGTATATTATTATTTTATCCAAGTAAGCTAATACTAGCGCTTGCTTGGTAACAACGTTCTTTGGAGGAACATGGCTATTAAAGGTGGACAACGTGGCGGGCAAAAAGAGCCGGCTCATCGTTTAAATGAGTTAATCACAGGTATTCTAGGCAATGAAGTTCGTTTAATTAAATATGACGGCGAACCAGGTGGCATAGTTTCATTCGATGAAGCTATGGACCAAGCGGAGGACGCAGGTGTAGATCTTGTAGAAATCAGCCCAACAGCAAAACCTCCTGTTTGTCGAGTTATGGATTACGGTAAGTTTATCTATGAGAAGGCTAAAGAGCAGAAAGAGCAACGTAAAAACCAGAAACAAATACAGGTCAAGGAAATTAAATTCCGACCTGGTACAGATGAAGGCGATTATCAGGTAAAGCTACGCAACCTGAAACGCTTTTTAGAAGGCGGCGACAAGGTCAAGGTAACATTACGTTTCCGTGGCCGTGAAATGGCCCACCAAGAACTTGGTCTTGAAATTTTATCTCGTGTTAAAAAAGATTTAGAAGAATTGACTGTAGTTGAGTTTTTCCCTCGTAGAGCGGAAGGGCGTCAAATGGTGATGGTCCTAGCCCCTAAAAAATAGATAATACCCGGTTTGCAAGTAGCTCAATCTTTTTCGAAATATTGAGCTCACCGCTATTATCTTTAAGCTGGTAAACAAGGCCTACAAGTAGAGTTCAACATCTTAGCTTAACCGCTTAGCACTGAGAAACTCTCGCCTAGTTTACTTTATATTTGGCATAACAATGCGGAGTTATTAACATGCCTAAAATGAAAACCAATAAAGGTGCTGCAAAGCGCTTTAAACAGACAGCCACAGGCTATAAATTTAAACAAGCCGGTCTTCGTCATATTTTGACTAAACGCCGTACTAAAGTTAAACGTCATCTTCGTGCGAAATGCATGATTTCGGCAGCTGACATTAAGTCAGTTAAAAAACTTTTACGTCACGGTTAATAGGAGAAATAGAAAATGGCAAGAGTAAAACGTGGTGTACAAGCACGTGCACGTCACAAGAAGGTTCTAAAGCAAGCTAAAGGTTACTACGGTGCTCGTAGTCGCGTATATCGTGTTGCTTACCAAGCTGTAACTAAAGCTGGTCAATACGCATACCGTGACCGTCGTCAACGTAAGCGTCAATTCCGTCAACTTTGGATTGCTCGTATTAACGCAGCAGCTCGTCAAAATGGTTTATCTTACAGCCGTTTCATTAATGGTCTTAAAAAGGCTTCTATTGAAATCGATCGTAAGATCCTAGCTGACATTGCAGTATACGACAAAGCAGCTTTCACATTCTTAGTTGAAAAAGCGCAAGCTTCTTTAGCATAGTTTGAGATAATAGCTCTGAGAAAAGGACGCCATAGGCGTCCTTTTCTTTTTTTAACTCTTAAAAAATTGACTAAAAAGTCAAGAAAGTTGAATCGTTAATTAAGCAAATTAAGCGAGTTAACTACAATATCAAACTAAGTAATAAACTCGCTCAATTGATATAAGTTTGTTTAATTAAAAGTTCATGTTCAATTATAGGAAGTAAAGGTCTTATTATGTGTCTTGCTGATCAAATTTTAGCGGTAAATAATGATTTACCTATTCGCACTGATGTTGCCGTTCATAGTGGTAAAGTTCGTTCTGTTTATTGGTTAACTGAAATCGACAGTCGTCGCTTAATTCAAGAAAAAAATTATGATGTTGCACATGATACCCCATTAGCGATTATGGTGATCAGTGATCGCATCTCAGCCTTTGATTGTATTTGGCACGGCGAAGGTGGTATGAAAGGCGTTCCTGGTAAAGGCGCAGCATTAAATGCCATTTCTAATCATTGGTTTAAGTTATTTAAAGAGCAAGGGCTAGCTGATAGCCACATTCTTGACATACCGCACCCGTTTGTTTGGATTGTGCAAAAAGCTAAACCTGTAATGATTGAAGCCATATGTCGACAATATATTACCGGTTCAATGTGGCGTTCGTATGCTAAAGGCGAGCGTGAATTCTGTGGTATAGCACTAACCGATGGCCTTGAAAAAGACAGTAAGTTGCCGCAATTGCTGCAAACACCATCAACTAAAGGTGTTTTACAAGGCATACCTGGTGTGCCTGCAGTAGATGATGTCAATATCACTCGACAAAATATTGAAGATAATTTCGCCGACTTTAACTTTAAGTCAGTAGGCGATATTGCTCTGTATGAAAAGTTATTAACCGAAGGTTTTGATGTTATTTCAGCCGCGTTAGCAAAACTTGATCAAATATTTGTCGATACCAAATTTGAGTTTGGCTATGTTAAAGACCGTAACGGCCATGACAAGCTTATTTATATGGATGAAGTAGGCACACCTGATTCATCACGTATTTGGGACGGCGAGCAGTATCGCGCCGGTAAAATTGTGGAAAACTCTAAAGAGGGCTTTCGTCAATTATTACTTAAGCACTTCCCAGACCCTGATATTCTTCTAAATAAAGACCGCATGACTGAACGTGAAGCACTTGCCCGTGACAATGAGTTACCCGCAGAGGTATTAATTGCAGTTTCAGCAACCTATATCGCGATTGCTGAAAAAATAACCAATAAAAAAATAGTGTTATCGACCAATCCTAAACAAGAAATTATCGATATTTTACGCGACGAATATCAACTAATTGACTAACGTTCGCTTTAGCTTTACATAGCCTCGCAATAGCGGGGCTTTTTTATGCTCAGGACGAGCGGTATGCTGCGATCACATTACTGTCCCTAGCCATCTTGGTAATAGCTCCGGTATTAGGCTAATCACTTAACTTTTTTTAAAAGCATAGCTTCATGGCATCTGCACATTGATGTGCAAAATAGCGATAATTAGTAGTTATATTTTTCGCCTTTGCCAATGTCAAGGTGAAAGCGTTCGTCTTTAAATCACATTTAATCGCCACCTATATTCAATTGTTCGTTTTTGATGCAAAGATAAGCGCTTGCACCAAAATTGCTCCTTTATCTTTCTTTATTGCACTGTTCTGGTGCGCTTTAATTTTAATTACCTTGCTTATATAGTCTAATCTTATGTATTTAAAGTATTTTTTATTTTGGGTACAAATGGTGCTTAGTGTTATTGAAATAATAAGATTCAAACTTAAATTGACCGTGAATGCACTAAAGGTGATCGAATGAAATTAGTAACAGCAATTATTAAACCCTTCAAAATGGATGATGTCCGCGAAGCGTTAAGTGAAATTGGCATCGAGGGTATGACAGTGACAGAAGTGAAGGGCTTTGGCCGTCAAAAAGGCCATACCGAACTTTATCGTGGCGCAGAGTATTCAGTCGACTTCCTCCCTAAAATAAAATTTGAAATTGCGGTTAAGGATGACTTTGTTGAACGGGTTGTTGACACTATTGTTAGCTCTGCTCAAACGGGAAAAATAGGAGACGGCAAAATATTTGTCACCAATATTGAGAATATTACCCGTATTCGTACCGGTGAAGTAGATGATGACGCTATTTAATCAAGCCTTATCGAGCAATAAAAATAAAATTGGCTGTTCAGTCTAAAGCCTAAAATGATTTAAATAGTGGATGTAAAAATGAATAAAATAATTATCGCACTTTTCGCTTTAACTTTTTCTCTACCAAGCTTTGCTGAAGAAGCAAGCCTTAATGGTGCCAATACTGCGTGGATATTAACAGCCACAGCACTGGTATTATTGATGACCTTACCGGGCCTAGCTTTGTTTTATGGCGGCCTAGTGCGTCGAAAAAATATTCTGTCAATTTTGATGCAATGTTTTGCCATTGCTGGCGTTTCATCCATTTTATGGTTTATTGTCGGTTACAGTTTAGCCTTTGGCGAAGGTAATGCATGGATTGGCGACTTTAGTAAAGTGCTGATGGTTGGCATGACCAAAGAAACCCTGGCAGGGGATATTCCTGAAAGCCTATTTATGCTGTTTCAAATGACCTTTGCGGTGATTACTCCAGCGCTAATTATTGGTGCTTACGCTGAAAGAATGAAGTTTTCTGCGGTATTGCTGTTTTCAGGGTTATGGTTGTTAGTGGTTTATGCACCGGTTACTCATTGGGTTTGGGGTGGTGGCTGGCTTGCACAAATGGGCGTTTACGATTTTGCCGGTGGTATTGTTGTTCATATTACTGCTGGTGTTGCCGCACTTGTAGCGGCGTTAGTGTTAGGTCCTCGTCACGGTTTCCCAAAAACGCCGATGTTGCCGCATAACCTAACAATGACAGTGACAGGCGCTGGTATGTTGTGGGTGGGTTGGTTTGGTTTTAATGGTGGTAGTGCTCTAGCGGCGAATGGTGATGCTGCAATGGCCATGTTAGTCACGCATTTGTCTGCTTCAGCAGGGGCACTTACTTGGGCTGCTATCGAATGGAAAAAGTTTGGTAAAGCCAGTGTACTTGGCGCCGTAACCGGTATGGTTGCAGGCTTAGGTACGATTACACCCGCATCAGGTTTTGTTGGACCAGGCGGAGCGTTAATTATTGGTGTTTCAGCGGGTGTTGTTTGCTTTTATTCTACGGTTTACATTAAACATAAACTGAAAATTGATGACTCATTAGATGTCTTTCCTGTGCATGGTATTGGCGGTATTTTAGGTACGTTACTTGCCGGTATTTTTGCCTCAACTGAGCTAGGAGCCTTTAGTGGTTTTGGTTACGCTGAAGGTATTAGTACCATGATAGGACAGGTAACCGTGCAGCTGATTGGTATTGGTGCGACTATTATTTATACCGCGATTGTCTCTTACCTATTATTTAAACTAGTGGCGTTAATGACCAAGGGATTACGTGTGTCGAAAGAGCAAGAAATCACCGGGTTAGATATAACTGAGCATGACGAAGTGGGTTATAACCTTTAAGCACTAACTATTTAATCTGTCATAGGAAAAGGCTGTAACAAGCCTTTTCCTAATATCTCCACCTTGTTTATCTTTAATTCCAAACGCCATTATGGTTAAAATCAGTTACTTTTATAAAAGTAAAAGTTAAATAGCACTTTTTTTCTTGAAAAACGTAGATTTACCCTACTTTATCGATGATTTTTTGTGTAAAATTATCCATCATTTTATTAATCGAAAAAGTCTAGCTAAAGGCCAATATTAGGCCGATGTTAATGCCCGATATTTTTGCATTTAAAAACTATCGGTGCTTTAAAAACGCTTTAGAGGAACTCATGAATTTAGACGATATTATATTGCAGGCAGAACAAGCCATTGCTGCGGCGACTGATCCTGTAGAACTTGACCAAGTTCGCGTTAACTTCTTAGGAAAGAAAGGTTTGTTCACTGAACAAATGAAAGGCCTAAGTAAGTTGTCAAAAGAAGAGAAGCCCAAAGCGGGTCAAGTGATTAACATCGCTAAACAGCAAGTGCAAAAGTTGTTAACTGAACGTGGTGAATTACTACGTGCAGAAGTTATTAAGCAACAACTTGCTGCGGAATCTATTGACGTAACATTGCCAGGTCGTGGTGATGAGTTAGGCGGTTTACACCCAGTTACTCGCACAATCGAACGTATTGAGAGTTTCTTTGGTGATTTAGGCTTTTCAGTAAAGCAAGGACCAGAAGTTGAAGACGACTTTCATAACTTCGATGCCTTAAATATTCCAGAGCATCATCCTGCTCGCCAAGACCACGATACTTTCTATTTTAACCCTAAGTTAGTCTTGCGTACTCAGACCTCTGGCGTGCAAATTCGCACCATGGAAAAAGAACAACCGCCATTGCGAATTATCTCACCCGGTAAAGTTTATCGTAATGATTATGACCAAACCCATACACCTATGTTTCATCAAGTAGAAGGGTTAATGGTTGATAAAGATGTCAGTTTTACGCATTTAAAAGGTGTTTTACATGACTTTTTACATCACTTTTTTGAAGAAGAAGTAGAAATTCGCTTTCGCCCGTCATATTTTCCTTTTACTGAGCCTTCTGCAGAAGTAGATATCATGGGTAAAAATGGCAAATGGCTAGAAGTATTAGGCTGTGGCATGGTGCATCCAAATGTACTGCGCAGTGTTGGCATTGATCCTGAAGTTTATACCGGTTTTGCCTTTGGTATGGGGGTTGAACGTTTAACCATGTTACGTTACGGCGTAAATGACTTACGTTCATTCTTTGAAAATGATCTTCGCTTCTTAAAACAGTTCAAGTAGGAAAGCCATATAATGAAATTTAGTGAATCTTGGTTACGTGAGTGGGTAAATCCTGCTATATCTTCAGATGAATTAGCACATCAAATTACCATGGCTGGCCTTGAAGTTGACGCCGTAGAGGCTGTTGCAGGTGAGTTTAGTGGTGTGTTAATTGGTGAAGTGGTTGAATGTGGCCCGCATCCTGATGCTGATAAACTGCAAGTAACAAAAATTAATTTAGGGCCTGATTACAATAATGGCGAGCTCGCTGATATTGTTTGTGGTGCCAAAAACTGTCGTTTAGGCTTAAAAGTTGCCGTTGCCACCGTTGGTGCTGTTTTACCGGGTAACTTTAAAATTAAAAAAGCAAAACTGCGTGGCGTAGCATCAAATGGTATGTTGTGTAGTGAGTCAGAAATAGGTTTATCTGAAAGTGCTGACGGCATTATGGAGCTAGCAAGTGATGCACCGATTGGTATGTGCGTGCGCGAATACCTTGATCTTAACGATGTAAGCATAGATGTTGACCTAACCGCGAACCGTGGTGATTGTCTTGGCTTAAAAGGTCTTGCACGCGAAGTAGGCGTATTAAATAGCTTAAGCGTTACTGAGCCAAACATTACAGCCGTTAAGTCAACCATTGACGATAGCGTTGCAATTACCTTATCAGCTGAAAAAGCTTGTCCGCGCTATTTAGGGCGAGTTATTAAAAATATTAACATTAAGGCCCAAACGCCTTTATGGATGGTGGAAAAGCTTCGTCGTTGTGGCACACGTGCAATTGACCCTGTGGTTGACGTAACTAACTACGTTTTACTAGAGCAAGGCCATCCGATGCATGCTTTTGACTTATCAGCCATCGAGGGTGGTATAGACGTACGTTACGCCAATGAAGGCGAGAAGTTAACCCTATTAGATGGTAATGAAGTTAGCCTATCACCACAAACACTCGTCATTGCAGACCAAGAAAAAGCACTCGCTATGGCGGGTATTTTTGGTGGTTTAGCTTCAGGTGTTACGAGTGAATCAACAGACATTTTTCTAGAAAGTGCCTTCTTTGCCCCTTTAGCTATTTTAGGTAAAGCCCGTCAATATGGTTTACATACTGACGCGTCACATCGTTATGAACGTGGTATTGACCCTGAACTACAGCGCGATGCTATGGAACGTGCGACTAAGCTTTTACTTGATATTGTTGGTGGTGAAGCAGGGCCAATCGTTGAAGCGGCATCTAAAGAACATATTCCTGCCGAGCGAACAGTCATACTTCGTCGGACAAAACTTGATAGTCGTATTGGTCATCACATTGATGATACCAAGGTTAGCGAAATATTAACGCGCCTAGGCTTTACTGTCGCAGAAAAAGGTACAGAGCAAGATAAAGTTTGGACGGTTGTTGTACCGGCATATCGTTTTGATATCAGCATTGAAGTTGACTTAATTGAAGAAGTAGCCCGCATTTTTGGTTACAACAATATTCCCAATGTTTTGCCAAAAGCAACCTTAGCAATGCGCGAGCAAAAAGAAGCCAAGCTACCTTTAAGCAAACTACGTCATGTTTTAGTTAACCGTGGCTACCAAGAAGCGATTACTTATAGTTTTGTTGATCCAAAAGTACAAGCGCAGCTTCATCCTGGTCAGGCTACTATGATATTACCACATCCTATTTCATCTGAAATGTCAGAAATGCGGGTGAGTTTATGGACAGGATTATTGCAATCAGTTGTCTATAATCAAAATCGTCAACAGAACCGCGTGCGTTTATTTGAAACAGGTTTACGTTTCATTCCGGATGAAAGTGTTGAAAATGGTGTACGCCAAGAAAATATGATTGCCGGTGTACTGAGTGGTCAACGCAGCGAAGAACATTGGGATATTGAAAAAGCAGCAACAGATTTTTATGATATTAAATCTGACGTTGAAGCCTTGCTTGGTTTAACGAGCGACGAAAGTGCATTTGTATTTTCAAAGGCTGAAGTAGACGCTTTACACCCAGGACAAACTGCCGCTATTCACAAGAATGGTGTGCTGGTTGGATATGTAGGAGCCTTACATCCTGAATTAGAACGAAAATTAGGCCTTAATGGTCGGACATTAGTTTTTGAACTTTTATTGTCTGAAATTTGTACACAGAATATACCGCAATCGCGCGACATATCTCGCTTTCCGGCCAATAGACGTGATATTTCTGTAGTGATTGAAGAGCAAGTTAGTGCAAATAAAGTACTACAACTTATTGAAAAGGTTGGCGGAAATTATTTAGTTGATCTAAACTTGTTCGATGTATACCGAGGTAATGGTATTGACTCTGGTTTTAAGAGCTTAGCAATAGCAATGATATTGCAAGACAATAATAAAACCTTAGAAGAAAAGGATATCACTGACGTGGTTAACCGTGTGGTTGACACCTTGAAAACTGAACTAAATGCATCTCTGAGGGATTGAATAATGGCGCTAACAAAAGCAGAAGTAGCAGAACATTTATTTGAAAAAGTTGGGCTGAGTAAGCGCGACGCAAAAGATATGGTTGAAGTGTTTTTCGAAGAAGTTCGTGAAACACTCGAAGCAGGCGAGCAAGTCAAATTGTCTGGTTTTGGGAACTTTGACCTTAGAGTGAAAAGTGAACGTCCTGGACGTAACCCTAAAACGGGTGAAGATATTCCAATTTTAGCACGTAAAGTGGTGACGTTCCGCCCAGGTCAAAAACTTAAAAGTCGTGTTGAAAACGGTAACGGCGAATAAGTTAGCAAGTCAGCTTTGCATTAGCATCGTATAAAAAATCGTATAAAAAAGGTTGCCTCGGCAACCTTTTTTATTGTGAAAAAAATAGCGCTTCTTTTAAATATGGCTTCAAATAATCGTAGTTTTCTTGCTTTTAAAAGTACGTTTAATAGTGAGTAGCATTAACTCTTTCAATAATAATGCACCAATTGCCAGCGATGCACCAGTAGCAATAGCATTTAACTCAAGTGGAATAGCCATGGAAAAATGCTCAGCAGTACCACGAGCAATTTCTTGATCTAAATGCCAAATGAATTGATAAACGCTATGGAGATAATCTGCTTGGGTAATTTGCGTTAAATGACTGTCTAGGTATTCAACACGAACAGACAAACGCTCAATTAGCTCACCTGTGCTGATAATAGATGCTTCAGTATTGTCTTTGTAACGTGTAATCATGGTGATTAGACTGCCATCAAAGTGTTGCTGAGCGATGTTCTCAAATTGGCTTAATTGCGAGCTAGCTTCAGTTAATTGGCCAGCGAGTCGCTGTTGATATTGCTGCATAAACTCAGGCAGTTGCACGCCTAATATAAAAGTAAGCGTGAAAAAACAACGATCAATAACATTGTTAATTAAGGCAAACATAATGGCTAGTTACCTTGTTAGTAGAATAGCCTCACGTTAGCACAACTTCTGACAAAGTTCATCGGCAATATAATGTTAATTCAAAAGTCAGGTTTTTCAGATATTCATACAGAATCGATGTTAATATACTGACCATCAAAACAGTTGCTTTTGACTGAAATTCAATTGGAAATTACTAGCGATTATGCGCAGATCCTCTCATCAACCCGATCATGAAGTCACCACCTTTAATTGGCGTGTTGTTAAACTTTTACTGCCTTATTTATTTGAATTTAAAGCACGTATCTTTTTAGCCTTAGCCTGCTTAGTGCTAACAAAAGTTGCCAGTGTTTATTTACCTTTTATTCTTAAAGATATTGTTGATATTTTAGATAACCAAGAAGAAAACCGAGTTTATTTAGTCCCCTTTGCACTAGTCGGTGCTTATGGCTTGGTCAGACTAACCACGGTTATATTTGCAGAAATTCGCGATACTTTATTCGGCAGAGTAACTGAACGGGCGATCCGCAGAATTGGCTTAAAGGTTTTTCAGCACCTACATAAGCTAGATTTAGACTTTCATTTAAATCGCCAAACCGGTGGGTTATCGCGTGATATTGACCGTGGTACCTCGGGTATTAATTTTTTAATGCGCTTTATGGTTTTTAACATTATCCCCACCTTAATTGAAATTATCATGGTAGTGGGTATTTTGTTCTTCAATTATGGCATTTGGTTTGCGCTAATTACCCTATCTTCTATTGTGTTCTATGTGGTGTATTCTGTTTATGCGACAGATTGGCGCACACGTTTTATACGCGAAGCCAACAAGGCAGACTCATCAAGTAACACCCGTGCTATCGACAGTTTACTTAATTATGAAACGGTAAAATACTTTACCAATGAAGATTTTGAAGCAAAAGCATACGACAGCCAATTAGCGACTTGGGAACAGGCGAAAATGAAGAATCGCTTATCTTTATTTGCCTTAAACGGTGGCCAAGCCCTTATTATCTCTTTTTCGATGACCGCTATGTTGGCATTAGCAGCATACGAAGTTACTTATGGAAAAATGACCTTAGGTGATTTTGTGCTGATTAACGCTTTCATGATGCAGCTTTTTATCCCGCTAAACTTTCTAGGTTTTGTTTATCGCGAAATTAGAGGCTCATTGGCCAACATTGAGCATATGTTTGACTTGATGCTAAAGAAACCCAAAGTAGAAGACAATGACGATGCGGACACTTTGGCCCTATCTGATGCAGAAATTAAATTTACAGATGTATCGTTTGCCTATGATATAAAGCGACCCATCATCAAAAATATATCATTTACTATCAAGTCAGGACAAAAAGTGGCGGTAGTTGGTGAAAGTGGCTCAGGCAAATCTACCTTAGTTAAGTTACTGTTTAGGTTTTACGATTGTGACAGTGGTAAAATAACCATTGATGGGCAAAATATACGTCAAGTAACTCAGCACTCGCTGAGAAAAAATATTGGTATTGTGCCGCAAGATACCGTGTTATTTAACGATACACTTTTTGCCAATGTTAATTATGGTGCACCTGAAGCCAATGAAGAAATGGTTAATAAGGCTTTTAAGCTAGCACATTTATCTGACTTTGTTAGCAGATTACCCGATGGCGCAAAATCTATGGTAGGAGAGCGCGGCTTAAAACTCTCAGGCGGTGAAAAACAACGTGTTGCTATTGCCCGTACTATCTTGAAAAACCCTCGTATTTTGGTGTTTGACGAAGCAACTTCCTCACTTGATAGTCAATCAGAACAAGCAATACTCAGCGCCATTAAAGAAGTTGCCGAACATAGAACTAGTTTGGTGATCGCCCATCGACTATCCACGATAGTGGACGCGGATAATATTATTGTTATGCAACAAGGTGAGATTGTTGAGCAGGGTACACATCAAGGTTTATTGGTTAAAAAAGGCTATTACCACAAAATGTGGCAACTGCAACAAAGTGATAACAGCTAATAACCTAGCGGTTGCTGAGCACCAGTAATAGCAGGTTAGTAAGTCAATACCAGTAGCCAATACCAGTAAGCCAACACCCATATGTAAATAAGTAGAATATTGAGTAAGTTGTTATGAGCACAAGAGATGAAGTTGACCAAACCAAACAATGGCTAGAGCAAGTAATTATTGGGCTCAATTTTTGTCCATTCGCAAAAAAAGAGTTTGTTAATCAAACTATTCATTATTTTACTAGCGATAAAGAACAGCTAAAGTCAGCGCTAGTTGAATTTTTATCGCAATGTCACTACTTACATAACAATCCTGAAATAGAAACGAGTTTATTAATCTATAATCAAGGTTTTAGAGACTTTAATCGCTTTTTAGACTTGGTTGATTATGCCAATGACATTATTGTTGATTATAGTTTTGAAGGCATATTCCAAGTGGCTACCTTTCACCCTGAATATTGCTTTGCTGAGGCTGATTATGACGATGCGGGCAATTTTACCAATCGTTCTCCCTATCCTACCTTACATTTAATTCGTGAACACAGCATGGCAAAAGTACTTAGTGTCTATAAAAATCCTGAGACCATCCCAGATAATAATATCGCTGTAGCCAAGAAGAAAGGCGCTTACTATTTTAAAACCTTGTTGATGAATATTAAAAACAATTATTAGCCTTTTATAACGTTAAGCTCTGTTATCAGTATGTCAGTTTAATCTATCATTACCTCCTGTAAATTGGTATTTATGCCGTGAAGTTAACTGGCTTACCCTATAACCTTGGTAAACTGACTAGGCTGAATGTTAATAACTTTTCTCTGCTTATTCACAGGCAGTGGTTAATTACGATATACTGGTGGCAATTAAGAAAAGCGTCAGTGATACGCTTACTCATTAGGTAATATTTTTGTGGAAAAACTTCCTGTTGAAAACGTTGGTGGTAGTGTCGAAGAGGCTGTAAAAGGTGAATATCACCTTGATGTAGCAACTATATTGAAAGAAGGCTGGCAAATAACCTTAAAATCGCGCATGGCGATTAATTTAGGGCTGTTTACTTGTTTGATGATTGGCATGTTGGTTTCATTGTTAGTGAGCAGTCAGTTGGGTGGTATTGAAGTGGCCATTCAAGATCAAAGATCAGCCACTCTACTTAATATTATCGTCACTTTAGTGGTTTATCCTTTTATCGTTGGTGTTGAAATGATGGGTATTTTCCATTCAGTTGGCTTAAAAACCCGAGCAAAATTGGTTTTTGGTTTTTTAAAGCGAGGCAGCTGGGTTGCTGTTAGTGCCTTATTAACCTCAACCTTGGTTACCATAGGTTTAACATTATTTTACTTGCCTGGTATATTTTTGGCGGTAGCCTTGTCACTCGCATTGCCTTTGGTGGTAGAAAAAAAAATGTCGCCTATAAAAGCCATTTCAATAAGCATTCAAGCTACCCGTTTTCAATGGTTTAAAATTTTCGCCATTTATCTGATACTGGCTTTAGCTGTACTGATATCAGCTTTACCTGTTGTAATGGCGGGTGAATCTGAACTTAGCTTTATCGCTATCGCATTTTTCTTATTTTGTTTAGCTTATATAGTGCCGTTGTTTTATAACGTAAAGGGAATTTTATACCGAGAAATATTTGGTTTACAGATGGAAATAGCCGCTGATCAAACCAAGACAATAAATGACACTTTTTCAGCCTGATTTACCGTATTTTTTCAATATATGAGATTAAAGATCATTGTATAAGGAGCTATTAGCTTGACGATATTTAATAAGCAAAACTTTTTAGGGTTTATTTTTTTAGTTTTGCTGAGTGTGGGGTTAATCGCACCATTTACCTTCTTACCTTTGCCTCAAAGTACACCGACTGAAGAGCCGGTGCCGGTAATACCGAAAACGGTTAAGAAGGTCATTAAAGTAGTTGAGCAACCGTTACACAAAGTCATTTTACCAGACTTCGCTAAAATTCGTGATGTAAAAGAGAAAAAACGTCGTTTTTTTGCTTTTATTAAACCCGCAGTACAGGCTGAAAATAAAAAAATACTGATTTTGCGTGCTGAAGTGGCACGCTTAATTGCACAGTTAACCTTAGAACAGCCCTTTAGTGCGGAAGAATACACTTTAGTAAGCAGTTTGAGCAAAAAATATAAAGTCAGTGAAAAGTTTTCTCTATTACGACAATTATATGAATTACAGCTTAAAATTGACATTATTCCACTAGCCCTTGTTTTAGTGCAAGCGGCCAATGAATCTGCTTGGGGAACCTCTCGCTTTGCTCGAATAGGTTTAAACTTTTTTGGCGTCTGGTGTTATAGGAAAGGTTGCGGCATGGTGCCAGGTAGTCGTAATACCGGTGCTAAGCATGAAGTCGCCGCTTATAGCTCTATTAGTTTAGGTATCGCACGTTATTTGCACAATATTAATACTAACGGTGCTTATACGGTATTTAGATCGATTAGAGGCCAATTACGCGATCAAAACCAGCCGCTAGCACCAGAAATTCTTGCAACAGGATTAATGCGTTATTCTGAGCGTGGCATAGATTATGTTTTGGAATTAACTGACATGATCCGCCATAATCAACATTACTTCGCGCTATATAATAAATAAGCGATAATAAATAAGCGCTATCCAAATGTGCTATTCCTAATTTATGTATAAAAATGGATTTATAAATAAAATCAAATGTTAGGCCAGTTAAAAATTTGCGCTTGAATTGCTTTGAAAAAGTAGTGTTTCCTCAGTTTTTTATCAGTAAAAATAATAACCTCTAAATTAACTATTCTCTTATTATAATGCTATCACAGGTAACTGTTTGGCATTATTTACTTTGGGGACATTATCGTCAAATATTTTAGCTAAAGGCCGTTAAAACTTCAGTCATAGTGCGCTTTTGCTTGAAGAAAAGGTCGATTTTGCATCAGATTTCTTTATAAACCCCTAATACCAATCTCACTAATTATTTGGTTATTTTTACTGGTTAAAATAACCAACTACTGCGTTATTTATTTAATAATTAGAACAACTAGTTATTAAATAAATGCCTTATATTTGGCCATTTTTCCTGCGTATAGAGTAGACCACCTAATTAATGAAATTGGTATAATAGATATCAAGGCATAAGCTAGTTTAAGTCATTAAACAAGAAAAGTTGAACTAGGCGTTTAATGACCCAATTCAACTTTATGTGAGTGATGTTAGCGGTTATTAATCAACATCAAGTGGTGAAATGTAACCATCGGGTTTTAATGCTAATACATCACAATTAAGCCTATCAATAACATGCTCTGCGGTATTACCAATTAGCGCTGCCGATAAACCGGTACGGCCAATAGTACCAAGAATGACTAATTCCGCATCTAATTCAGCGGCTATGCTTTGAATGATATCTTCCGGTAAACCCTCTTTAATATGGGTGTTTTCTGGCGCAATATTAAAGGCAGTTGCATGTGCTAACATCGCTTTTTGATGATGTTTTAACATCGAGCGATTATAATCACTGGCATTAAACTCTGGGATTTCTATGGCAATATTAACTGGCGTACCCGGGAATGAGTTAACTAGGTGTAAATTAGCTTTCATGACTTGGGTTAGCTGTTTAGCTTCTGCTGTGATTTTGTTATTAAGCGCTTTATGTTCTTCCTCTTCACTACCAATGTTTAACGCGGCAAGAATATTACCGTTATCAGGCCATAAATGCTCTTTCACGAGTAAAACAGGGCAAGGACATTTACGCAGAATATGCCAATCGGTAGGAGTAAATATGACAGATTTGAATTTGTCGTGTTGATGAGTACCTTTAATAACAATGTCATAGCCATTATCGAGTACTTGAGCAATAATTTGCTCAAAGGGACGGTTATGCCATATAACTCGACAATCGATAGAAATTCCGCTTAAATCAAGGTCAGCGAGTAAAGACTCTAGCCATTGAGTGCGATCATTAATAACTGATTGGCGCATGGCTTCACGCTCATCACTTGACAGCATGGTGGTCATTTCATAAGAAAAATCATAGATGGTCAAAAATGCGGTAATGCTAGCGCCTGTTTTACGCGCTAATTCTATCGCCCGGTTTACCGCTTTTTGTTCTTCTGTTGTTGGGTCAACAATCGCGAGTATTTTTTGATACTTTTCCATAGCTAATTCCTTTATCAATTGTCTACTAGTGTTATAACAATAGTCTACTTTGAAGCAATAATAGTTGTCTTAAATCAAATTATTATGCTGTCGACGATAAATAATATTTCACGCTAACCATAGCGTGAAATACCTTAATAAGGCAATGTAGAAAAGCAGGTGTTAGCGTTACATTAAAGTGCGGCACATTCGTTTAATTTGTCGAAACTTAGAATAGTAATGAGTTTACCATCAACGGCAATTAAACCATTTTTATGAAAACGGTTAAGCAAACGGCTGATGGTCTCAACCGTTAAACCAATATAGTTACCAATATCACTGCGAGTCATAGATAAACGAAACTCAGATGGAGATAAACCACGGGCATGGTAACGAATACTTAAGGTACTGATAAATGTTGCTAGTCGTTGCTCGGCATTTTTACGATTAAGTAATGTTAGCATCTCTTGATCTTCACGGATCTCAGTACTCATCATACGCAAAATTTGTTTTTTTAATTTTGGCATGCTGTTCGATAAATTATCGAGCGTATTATAAGGGATCTCACAAACCATTGAGGTTTCTAGCGCTTTAGCGAAACTTGGATGTTCAGCATTAGCAATAGCATCAAAGCCAAGTAAATCACCCGCTAAATGAAAGCCAGTAATCTGTTCTTCACCGTGTTTATTAATGGTGTAGGTTTTAAATGTACCCGAACGGATGGCGTAAAGCGCATGCATGGGTTGACCATCGTTAAATATTTGCTCGCCTTTATGGATCGGCAGCTTACGGTCGATAATATTGTCTAAAGATTCTAACTCTTTATCATTGAGGGAAAAGGGTAAACATAATTCACTAAGACTACAGTTTTGGCAGTGAATATGTTGATGAATAGTGCATGATTTATAATTCATAATATCCTTTAAAATTTTTCATGATGTACCCATGAATTTTTCCATGATTTTATATATATATAATGTCCATATCAGGTACGTTATATATATGAAATTAGTATAGTATAGATGCCGTATGAAATCACTAAGCTGGCTGCCATCTTTCTAAATAGTGTATGACTCAATAATGATTTAATACTTATAGTACCTAGTGATACTGAAAGTAAAGCAGGTAAGGTGCCTAGTCCAAAGAAAAACATGATTAAGGCACCATCAAGGGGATCGGCACTAGCCAATGCCCAAGTTAGTGTAGAATATACCAAGCCACAAGGTAACCAGCCCCAGAGTGCGCCTAAAGCGAAAGCACTTTTTACGTTTTTAATGGGAATAAATTTTTTAGTTTGTGGTGCTATGTAGCGCCAAATATTCTTGCCTAAATGTTCAACGCGGCTTAACCACATAAACCACTGGCCTAAATACAAACCTAATAAGATAAGAAAAACACCCGCAACAGTTTTTAACAGTGAAACAGGTACGCCGATATTTTTGGTCGCCATTGAACTGGTGAATGCGACGAGAGCGCCAATAAGACTATAAGAGGCGATACGACCAAAGTTATAGGCCAATATAATTGCGTATTTTTTATGCCGAGAGGTATCAGAAATCGCCGTCGTCAGCATGGTGCTGATGCCACCACACATGACTATACAATGGCCTGAGCCTAATAATCCGATGATAAATGCGGAGAAAAAATCAAGGCTCATAGACTATTTTTTTACCTGTGCGTCTGCTTGCTCTTGTGAGGTGTTTTTTTTGTCTATCTGTTTTTTTATTGGCGTAGCATTATTGCTTTGATGAATGCTTTTTTTATCATTATCATCTTCAAATAAAATGCTCATGCCTTGCTTTTCTAAATCATCAAATTGCTCAGTTTTTACCGCCCAAAAAAAGAGATAAATACCAATAGCGGTAAGTAAAATAGCAATAGGAATTAATACGTATATCACACTCATTTTTTTAATAACCTTAAAGAATTACTTACCACTAATATTGAACTGGCCGACATACCAATGACTGCCATATATGGCGCTATATAGCCCATAACCGCTAATGGCAATACAATGGCATTATAACTAAAAGCCCAAAGGTAATTTTGCTTTATAATTCGCGCAGTACTTAAGGATACCTGTCGCAGTGTTTGCACACCTTTGAGTTTATTGTTCAGTAATATCACATCCGCACCGCTTTTAGCAATATCAGTACCACTGCCCATGGCAATGGACAAATGCGCCGCGCCCAATACTGGAGTATCGTTTACGCCATCACCTATCATAGCTACAGCATGTGAGGCTTGCTGTAGTTTAATAGCATTGACTTTGTCTTGTGCAGTTAAATCTGCTTGTACGCTATTAAGTTGCAGCTTTGCTTGTAATTTATTACAGCCTTGTCGGTGATCACCCGATAACATAACAGTTTTAATGTTTTCATGATGTAAAAAATCAATTAATGCTTTAGCATCTTCACGCAGGCCATCATGTAAATAAAATTCAGCAACTAACTTATCATCTTGCATTAATACGCACTGCGCACTGTGCGCACTGTTGTCATTATGACTGAGTAGCCATGAGTTTTTACCAATTCTGTAATGCTGGTTATTAACCTCACCAGAAATACCGGCACCTGGCGCAACCACCACTTGAGTTGTTGTTTGGCTAAAATCACGAAACGGGCTAAAGGCTTTTGCTAGGGGGTGAGCAGAGTGTGCTTCTAAGGCCGCCGCAATAGCTAACACTTGTTGTTGCCCATCCGGAGCGTTTTTATCTGCAAATGCGCCATAAGTTTTGACTTCTGTAATGGTAAATTCACCCGTCGTTAAAGTGCCAGTTTTATCAAAAGCCATCACCTCAATTTCAGGCATAGTTTCTAGTACATGTGCTGATTTAATCATGATCCCTTCACGGTTAAGGCGAGTAGTTGCACAAGTTAATGCCGTAGGTGTTGCTAATGACAAAGCACAGGGACAAGTTACCACTAAAACAGATAAGGTGATCCAAAACGCTTCTGCTGGTTGATGTTGAGACCAATATATTGCGGTAACAATGGCAACAACTAGGATAAGAGCAACAAAATATTGGGCAATTTTATCTGACAATTGCGCCAATTTAGGTTTATGGCTTTGGGCACTCTCACTTAAGCGAATTAATTGGCTTAAAAATGATTCTTGGTTACTGTGGTTAACTTTTGCTGTTAAATTACCATCACCATTTATAGTACCGGCATAAAGATTATCTAGTGTTGTTTTATGCAATGGCAGTTGCTCACCAGAGAGCATGGCTTCATTGATTTGGCTAGTACCCGTTATTATTTCGCAATCTGCGGGTATGGTTTCACCGGGTTTTATTAAAATAATATCATCCGCTTTTAAATGTGCTGCTGAGATAAAACGTTCAATGCCCTTTTCAATTTTAGTGGCGGTCATCGGCATTAATTTTAATAAATTTGCCGAAATGTCAGCAGCGCGGCTGCGGGCCCTAAATTCTAGAAACTTACCAATCAGTAATAAGAAGGTAAACATGGACACTGACTCGAAATACACTTCACCTTGTTGAGTAAATGTTGCCCAAACGCTAGCAAGAAAAGCCAAGCTAATCGCAATAGAGACAGGTACATCCATTGAAAGTTGTCGCGCTTTCAAAGCAAAAAAAGCACTTTTATAAAACGGGAAGGCGCCATAGCTAACAATGGGTAGGGTTAAGAAAAGGCTAGCCCAGCGCAAATACTGTACATTGTACTCAGCCATATCGGCAAAAGCACCAAAGTATAAACCAAACGCGATCATCATTACTTGCATCATTAAAATGCCTGAAATACCTAAGCGTTTAATAAAGTTTTTTGCTTGTTTTTTATTGGCCTTTTCAGCTGTACTGGCTTTAAAGGGGAGGGCGTGATAGCCAATTTTATCAATTAAACTCAGTATCTCACTGAGTTTAATTTGGTTTTCTTGCCATTGGACTGTTGCTCTTTGTGTTGTGGCGTTAACATTAATTTTATTAATGCCATCGATTTTTCTGATTTGCATTTCTATTAACCAAGCACATGCTGAGCAACTTATACCTTCAATGGTTAATATAGTTTCTTTAAAGCCATCATGATAATAAGCAAACTCGTTTTGTAAGCTTTCATCATCAAGAATTTTATTGCGTTGCAGTTGTTCAGGTATTAATACTTCGCCTTTTTGCGCTGGCGCACTGCGAAAACGGTAATAGTCAGTTAAATTGTTGTCGACAATAGTTTGTGCTACCGCTTGGCAACCTATGCAGCACATAGGTTGGTTAATATTTTCAATACTCGTGGTTAAATTAATGCCATTGGGTACGGTCTCACCGCAATGAAAACAGTCTAGGTTCATTAAGCTTGGCTCATTAATTTGCTTGGGCTGTGTCCGGTGATATCGCAATAAAATCGGATTGAGGTAGGGTGATCACGGCTTGAATTTTCCAGTGATTTTCAAACGGAGTGATGGTTACCTGCCATTTACCGGACACATTTTTATCAGCTTCAAAAATGTGGGTAAAGTTACCGTTGCCGTCAGGTGTTAATACTAAAGAGAAATCTCTATCCGCTAGGGTTGGGTGATAGAAATTGACATTGAGTAAAGGAAATTCTTTTTCTATACCTGTTGGGCGAATAATGAGCTGATCGTCAACAAGTTTTAAACCAAAGTCCATCCCAAGCTTTTGCGCTTGTTTAATTTTACCCAATTCAAGGTTAATCGCTTTACCTTTTTTATAATAATCTCCAACGACCAAAGTGTCAGGATTAGTATTGGCAATAATGAACGTGGCAATGCCGGCAACTACCACGGTAAAAGGCAATATAAATACAAACCATGCCCAAGGTTCTCGGTACCAAGATGTTTTCATGAAAGTTTCTTCTTTGCTGAGAGAGTGAATATTATACGACTATTTGTAAGTGGTAACTATTAAAAAAGCGCTAATCTAGTGAACTTTAATATTTTTAAATAAAAAAAGCCTCAGTACATTACAGTTCCAAGGCTTTGTATTTAATGATTATTTTGATTTTTACTCTTGCGATAAGCTATAAATATAAGCACTAATGACATGAATTTTTTGTTCACCTAGGATTTTATCCCAAGCCGGCATTACACCAGCACGACCATTAGCAATTGACATTTCAACAGCACGCGGCGAACCACCATATAACCAAATATTATCTGTTAAGTTAGGTGCACCTAATGCAATACCCATTGCATCACTACCTTTGCCTTCGCTACCGTGACAAGCCGCACACATGGCAAATTTAACTTTACCTGCTTCTGCTGCTTTTGTGTCAACTTCACGACCACTTAAACTCAAGACATAGGCGGTAACTTCTTTAACACCTTTTTCGCCGCCTAATGCTGCACTCCAAGCTATCATGCCATTTGCCTTACGGCCATGGATGAGAGTAGCTTTGATCATTTCAGGTGAGCCACCGTATAACCAATCTTTATCAGCTAGATTAGGAAAGCCAGTAGCACCACCTGCATCAGAACCATGACACTGGGAACAGTTTTGTAAATACAAGCGTTGTCCAACTTTACGTGCAGACGTTGCTTCATCATCATTAGCGGTTGCTAAGTCAATAATTTTACGCTCTGCGTAGGCATCAAAAATAGGCCCATATTTTTCACCTGCAGCAGCAACTTCTCGGTCGTACTGTACTAACATGCCCGCTGCTTTCGCATTAGCAATGCTTGCTTTTGATTCTGATAAATTTAAAATGCCTTGGTTAGAGCTCTTCCAACCTAATAGGCCTTGAAAGTTACCTAAACCCGGATAAAGCAGTAAATAGCCAAAACCCCAGATAATGGTTAACAAGAAGAAAGTACTCCACCATTTCGGTAATGGGTTGTTCAATTCTTCAATACCGTCAAAGACATGGCCCGTAGGCTCACCTTCTTCAACGTCTGCAAAGTTCTTTAAGCAATAGTTCAATAGTAGATAACAACCCACTAATGTACCCAAGGTAAGAACGGTAATCCAAATACTCCAGAAGCTAGACATTGTTATTAGTCTCCTGTTTGTTATTTTTGTCAGAGTGCTTTAATTCAGTTTCAGTTTCAGTATCTTCTTCAAAAATTGAATTTGCCGCTTCATCAAACGCTGATTTGCGTTTTTTTGAATACGACCAAACCACAATGACAATAAATAATGCCAATATTAATAGGGCAACTAGCCCTCTAAGTGTGCCGTAGTCTATAGTTATCATTTCAGTGCATGACCTAGAGATTGTAAATATGCAATTAATGCCGTCATCTCTGTTTTACCTGCAACTGAATTTTTTGCATTAGCAAGTTCAGCTTCAGAGTAAAGCGGAATAGCATTACCTTGCTCGTCTTTATGGCTACGATTACGGGTCAAGAAATTAAATGTTGATAATTTCTTCTCCGTTAATTCGCCGTCAAGCGTATTTTCAGCTAACCATTTAAACGAAGGCATATTTGACTCAGGCACAACTGAACGAGGGTCAAGTAAATGCGCAAGATGCCAATCGTCGCTGTAACGACCACCAACACGAGCTAAATCAGGGCCTGTTCGTTTAGAACCCCATAAAAATGGATGTTCCCATACGCCTTCACCAGCAACAGAGTAGTGACCGTAACGCTCAGTTTCAGCACGAAAAGGGCGTATCATTTGGCTGTGACAAACATTGCAACCTTCGCGAATATAAATATCACGACCTTCCATCTCTAAAGCGGTATAAGGTCTTAGGTTATCAACTGGTGTTGTGGTGGCTTTTTGAAAGAACAACGGCGTAATTTCAACTAAACCACCGATACTGATTGCAAGAATAGTAAAAATAGCAAACAGACCAACATTTTTTTCAAATTTTTCATGTTTATTTTTCATTGTCGGCTCCCTAACTTATTTCAATTGGCTTAAGACTATTGTCTTTAGCATAGACTGTTTTGTACATGTTATAAGCCATCAATAAGAAACCAACAACAACCAATACACCACCAACAAAACGCATAAAGTAGAAAGGTTTAGAGGCAACTAAACTTTCAACAAAGCTATAAGTTAACGTACCATCAGTGTTAACAGCTCTCCACATTAACCCTTGCATGACACCCGAAATCCACATAGCTACTATGTACAAAACGATACCTGATGTGTGTAACCAGAAATGCACGTTGATCAACCTAGTGCTGTACATGCGACCTTGATTAAATAACACGGGAATTAAGTGGTACATAGCGCCAATTGTCACCATAGCAACCCAACCTAAAGCACCTGAATGTACATGACCTATAGTCCAATCTGTGTAATGGGATAATGCATTCACCGATTTAATAGCCATCATAGGGCCTTCAAAGGTAGACATACCGTAAAAGGATAATGAAACAATTAAGAAGCGCAAAATAGGGTCGTAGCGAAGTTTATGCCACGCACCAGAGAGCGTCATAATGCCGTTAATCATACCACCCCAAGAAGGTAAGAATAATACGATTGACATCACCATACCTACTGACTGAGCCCAATCAGGTAGTGCAGTGTAATGTAAGTGATGAGGACCTGCCCAAATGTACAATGAAATTAATGCCCAAAAATGAACAATTGACAAACGGTAAGAATAAACTGGACGTTCAGCTTGTTTTGGTACGAAGTAATACATCATACCCAAGAAACCAGCCGTCAGTAGGAAGCCTACGGCATTGTGTCCATACCACCACTGCATCATAGCATCGATAGCGCCAGAGTATATTGAGTAGGACTTAAACATCGACACCGGAATAACCATGCTATTTCCGATGTGCAACACGGCTACCGTGAGAATAAAACCACCAAAGAACCAGTTTGCAACATAGATGTGAGATGTCTTACGTTTGACTAAGGTGCCAAAAAACACAATGGCGTAACTAATCCACACCACAGCAATTAAAATGTCAATTGGCCATTCTAATTCGGCATACTCCTTACTTGAAGTGTAACCCATAGGTAAAGTGATAATGGCAAGCACAATAACAGCTTGCCAGCCCCAAAAGGTAAAGGCGACTAACTTGCCCCCAAACAAAACTGATTTACAGGTGCGCTGAACAACATAATATGAAGTAGCGAAAAGTGCACTGGTGCCAAAAGCAAAAATTACCACATTGGTATGCAGTGGACGAAGACGAGAATAGGTTAGCCAGGGTGTTTCAAAATTTAGTGCAGGCCAAATTAATTGCGCGGCAATAAGTACACCTAATGCCGTACCAAAGATCCCCCAAATAACTGTCATTACGGTGAATTGACGCACCACATTGAAGTTATATGACGGATGTTCAAGCGTTGTTGTCATTTTTATTGTTCCGTTACTAAGTTAAATTTTGCAATTTTCTGTAAAAAATAAACTTTTTCATGAAAAATGCTGAGAAGCTATGTTACCTGCAATTTTACCTTTCGCCCATGCTATAAATCAACCGTAAATCTTGATTTAAATCAACAAAAAAACTATGTTGCTGCAATATTGTTCAATAAATTAATAAGCAAGTGCTGATTAATTTTTTTACTCGTTTTTTTATTAGCAAAAAGATACCAGTTAAATTGGGCTAATTTAGCGGAAAGAATTAATTAATCTAAGGTTAATATTTACACGATTAAATTAAAGATAAATGATGGTAACTCAATAATATTGGCAGATACGTTTGGCCAAGATCGAAAAGTTAACTACATGATACGCTTTTTAAACTATTTAACACTAGACACTGGGTTTAATTTAGGAAGTATCTGGCTGAACATTTTCTGTTGAAAACTAAAAAAATCACCAAAGTAACTTTAATACCAAGGCACTTTAATAATAGTTAAGCCCATGTTGTTATTTTGTCATTGATCTTACTTTAATTACTAAGTATTACGGGGTTAATCTTGTGTAAGATCATAGCAAAAGTGAACTCTGCGTTTTTTGCTGAAAATTTGCTATGACGCATTAAATAAAAGCAAATAAAAAAGCGATAAATATCAGCCAGGTTTGTGTATCATGACCAACAAATATCTTTCTTTTATAGTATTTAATGAATATTTCCAAAAAATTAGCGCGCGGCATTTTATTAACATGGTTAGCCATTTTATTAACCGCTTGTAGTCCCCAAGATAAGGGTAACACAACAGTCGATGTTCAGAGTATACGCACTGCACAGTGCATTGCTCAGCAAAGCCAATGTCAATTTGACTTAGCAGGAGGGCAAGTTCAAGTCTTATTCACTGTTGATAGAATAGTTGCTGAACAGGAATTTAATATGGTGCTGAATTATCAAGGTCCACAAGCACTGACCAGCGTTAGTGGTTATCTTGAAGGTGTTAACATGTATATGGGGAAAATACCTTTGTTTATTGAAGAGGATTTTCCAAACAATAAAATGAATAACAAAAAGTTAGATAATGTAAAACCAGAGAAAATGGATATAACTCAGTTAAAGATAGATAATGAATTTGATAGTACATTTGATAGTACATTTGAGAGTGAAACAGCGAGTAAACAAGTGTTTAAAACCGAGGTACTCGTTGGTAGTTGTTCCGCTGAGGAAATGACATGGCGCATATGGTTAACCTTTACCACAGTGGAACAAAAAACCTATACAAAAATGTTAACTGTGGCGAGTTACCGAAGTTAAAAATTCTACAATCATATTCGTTTTATTTAGTCGGTGATCTTGTTGTACGCAGATTTTGTTACAAGGCCTCACCGCTGGCAATAACGTAATAAAATTAGTCTATGCCACTACAAGTCATCATTAGCTAGTCATCCACTTTAAACATTTGCCAGTGAATTGATACCCGAATCATAAGCTTTGTCTTACTGTTATCTTGTATTACTGTTAAGTGCAAAAGCTTAGTTTAACTTATATCAGCTCATGGCTAACCAAATAGCCACTAATATCATTAAACAGCCTGATATTCTATTAAGCAGTTGTACATTGTTTCTTTGGGTTAATAGCTTACCAAGAGTCTTGCCACCAGTGGCGTATAGGGTCATACAAACAAATTCTGATATTAATATTACCGCCACTAAAATGCTTAATTGTGGTGCCAATGGCAGGGTTTTGCTAATAAAAGGGGGTAATAGCGAAATCATAAATGCCCAACCTTTTGGATTGGCTATGGCAGTAAAAAATCCTTGTTGAAATAAGCTGCGCTTTTTAATGACTTGTTGGTGTTGATTTGAATTGGTCAAAAGTTTGCCTTTAGCTCGGCACATATTAATACCAACATATAATAAATATAATGCCCCCATTATTTTAAACGCCTGAAATAGTTCTGGGAACTTAGTCATTATCGTCGCAACACCTAATACAGAGGCAACCGCTACAGTAGCAACACCTAGTAACTCCCCATACATCATCCATAATGTTTTTCTCACCCCGATGGTAATCCCTAAGCTCATGGCTAATGTCATGCACATACCTGGCGTTAAGCTAACAATAAAAAATGTTGGGATAAATAAACTAAGCAGGGTGATATCAATCAAGATGATAACTTCCAGTAAAAAAGGATAAGTAAATATGTCGGCGATAATAACGTAACTTTGTCATTAGAGAAAACTTATATCCAATATTTTTATTAAACCTTAAGGATTCCTTAAGAAAAATAAAATATGATTGCGGCCTTAATACTAGACGAATGAATTTTACTGTTTATGCCAAAAATTTTACCAAAATTATTTAACACTTTTGCCGTATTGGCGTTATTACTCTCCTTGTTGCTAGTTAAAAATACTCAGGCGATATCGATACCAGAAACTAAGTTGCAGCAAACATTAGCCGAACACCGAGGACAAGTCGTTTATCTTGATTTCTGGGCTTCTTGGTGTGGGCCATGTCGTAAGTCATTTCCTTGGATGAACGAAATGCAGCAAAAATATCGTGATCAGGGTTTTGTCATCATTAGTGTTAATCTTGATGCCGATAAAACATTAGCAACAGAATTTTTGTTAGACAACCCAGCAAACTTTTTAGTTATCTATGATCCCGAAGGTGATATCGCGCAACAATTTAATATTCAAGGTATGCCAAGTAGCTTATTAATTGACAAGCAGGGTAACGTGCAGCAGGCACATACAGGATTTTTTACCAATAAAGTAAAGCTTTACGAAACGCAATTAATGGCGTTATTAGCAGTTAAATAGGGAGTAGATTGATGAAAATATTTCAGGTCAAAAAAAATTACTTTAATGCGGATTTACCTTCGCAAATAATTAAGTGTTCGTTATTGTCAGCGGCAATCTTTTTAGTAAGTGGCTGTTCATCATTAGGCGTACAGCCATGGGAACGTGATTTATTAGCGAAAGAAGAAATGGCATTAACCTCTTCAGCGATAGATTCTGCACTTGATGATCATATCTATTTCAGCAAAGAAGCGTCAAGTGGTGGTAAAGGTTTTGGTGGCGGAGGTTGTGGATGCAATTAAATCACAAAAAGGCGCCAATAAACATTAAGGCAGCATTGACTCTTGCTACCTCAGCGTTATTAGGCACATTACCTGTTATTGCCAATGCAGCAGATGAAACGACTACGCCTGCAAAAGCACAGCAAGAATCTTCTTGGGATTTTGAGAGTGCATTTTTATATTATAGTGAAAGCGATCGCGTTTCAGCCGCCGAAGCGGTGATAAGCGCTCAAAAAACTTTTGAAAATGAAGAAGTGTTGAATCTAAAGTTAACCATAGATTCACTCACTGGTGCCTCGGCTACTGGCGCAGCGGCACAACCGAATGTGCAAACATTTACCCGACCTTCAGGCGAGGGAAGTTATCAAACGCAAGCGGGTAAAACCCCGTTAGACGACACATTTAAAGATACTCGCGTACAGCTAAATGCCCAATGGACTCAGCCGTTAGCAGAAAACTATACCGGTAGTGCAGGTGTTCATCTTTCAAAAGAATATGATTATTTATCACTAGGGGTTAATGGCAACCTTGCGTATGACTTTAATAATAAAAACTCAACATTTTCAGTAGGGTTAAGTTACTTTCAAGACACATTTACACCAGAAGGCGGTATTCCATTAGCCTTTGCATCAATGCCATTGGCTTATGACGACGACGATGACGACGAATATGGCAACGACGAAGAGGGTGAAGATGAGACAGTAAATAGCGCGGGTAAAACGGCTTTTAATGCTACGCGCAGAACAGATAGTGACGACAAAACTACGGCAGATATCATGTTTGGTTTTACACAAGTTATCAATCGTCGCATGATCACCCAGTTTAATTACTCTTACTCAAAAGTTGATGGTTATTTAAGCGACCCTTTTAAAATGTTAAGTTTGGTCAATAGCGAAGGTATTGCGCAAGACTATCTTTATGAAAACCGGCCTGACAGTCGTGTTAAGCAAAGTGTATTTGCACAAACTAAATATCACTTTGAACAAAACGTTATTGATATCTCTTATCGTTATATGTGGGATGACTGGGCAATAGACTCTCATACTATTGATTCAAGGTTGAGAATACCACTGTCTCGTAATAGTTATATCGAGCCTCACTTTAGATTTTATCAACAAAGTGCTGCTGACTTTTATCAACCATTTTTAGCAAAATCGAATGCCGTTCCGGAGTTTGCTAGTGCAGATTATCGGATTGGAGAAATGAGCGCATACACCTTAGGGGTGAAGTACGGTATGAAGCTTAGCGGCGGTAATGACTTGTCTTTTAGGTTAGAGTATTATCGACAAGACCCTAAAAATTCAGGCGTTCAAGCACCGGGTGCGCTAGCAGAAGTTGATTTATATGAAAGTGTAGACGCGATTATCGCTCAAGTTAGCTATTCATTTTAACTTCACTTAACTTTGCTTAATTTTTCTTAGATACGCAGGGACGCGTTGAAAAAAATAAAATAGCGGTAAAAATTGGAGAACACTTGAAGAAAAAGCCAGTTAGACAAGTTGAAATTACAGCAACTGACGACGGTCATTGTCTGCGTTTTGATGCCATGGCCAGTCCTTGTGAAGTACTAGTGGCTAGCAAAGATAACAAACTTGCATTGACCTTAGGTAAGCTTATTGCTGATGAAGTATGGCGCATTGAAGATAAATATTCACGTTATCAAGCCAGCAGTGTTTGTTCCGCTATAAATAATAGTGGCGGTCAGGCGTTAGCTATCGATCAAGAAACCTACTTGTTATTAAACTTTGCTGATACTTGTTATCAACTCAGCGATGGTGTTTTTGACATAACATCCGGGGTATTACGGCAAGTTTGGCAATTTGATGGTAGCGACAATATTCCTCATGACAGCGATGTACAAAAAAGCTTAGAAAATATCGGCTGGCATAAAATTGTTTTTGATGAACAGCAAATAATTATGCCAGACAATATGGAAGTAGACTTTGGCGGCATTGGTAAAGAATACGCAGTAGACAGAGCGATGATCATTGCTAACGAATTTACTCAATTACCGCTACTGGTTAATTTAGGCGGAGATTTAGCCGCTAATAAACCCCGTAAAACCAATGTGCCATGGCAAGTAGGTATTGAGCACCCAGGTTTTATTGAACGCAAGCCTATGGTGGTGAGTTTGTTAAAGGGCGCATTAGCCACTAGCGGTGACGCAAAGCGCTTTTTATTCAAAGATAACGTTCGTTATAGCCATATTTTAAATGCAAAAACCGGTTGGCCAGTTGTGCAAGCGCCACGCTCTATTACGGTAGTTGCACCACAATGTATTCAAGCCGGAATATTAGCCACATTAGCCTTAATGCAAGGGCCGCAGGCGGAAGATTTTTTGACCGAGCAAGAGATTAAATTTTGGGCTATTCGTTAACGTCCCTATTAGTTAGTATCTATAGTGCGTAAATTTATCGCTTCTTGCCACTGTCTTTATAAAGCCAATAACATATCAAGTTAACCTTCCTATAGCCGTGTTTAAAATAGCGGCGTTTAATCAGCATTCACGGCAGATTAATACCTTGGCCTGGTAAATAACCACAACTTAAATAACCACTGAACACCCGCTAAATAAAGTTACCTTTTCTACACTTAATCAGCTAGTTAACGCGTTTGAAATAATGGCTGAGTAACTGAAGCCTGTCCCTTGATTTTTCATGACTATTGTAACAAGTACCTTGTATTAATTGGGTATTTCTAGCGTTTTGTGAGGAATACCGTTAGTCTGATAGGTGATTTAAATTCACCATTAATTTTATGACTTTTAAACTGTGGTGAATAAACTTTAGGAGAATTAAGTTGAGTTATATTCGTGAAAAACGTCAGCAAATACTGCTAGGTGCTGGCGCCTTATTACTGTCGATGAGTGCTTGTGCTCAGGATAATTTCATTGCAGCGTATCAATCGTTTGATATTAACGCGATAAAAGCTGATGTAAAAACATTATCTTCAGATAAATTTGCAGGCCGTGAGCCATCAACTGAAGGCGAAATATTAACCACCAACATGTTGATTTCGAGATTCAAAAAACTAGGTTTAACGCCTGGTAATGGCGACAGTTATCTTCAAGCGGTACCGATGAATAGTATAGTGAGTGAGCCAGTTGGCACACTCACCATTGCCGATATAGCCTTTGATTTTCCTAAAAACTATGTGGCTAGCTCACGTCAAACACGTGAACAAATTAGCCTTGAAAACTCTGAGTTAGTTTTCGTTGGTTACGGCATCAACGCACCTGAGTATCAATGGAATGATTATAAAAATATTGATGTCAAAGGAAAGACGGTTGTAGTTCTAGTTAACGACCCAGGTTATGCCACACAAGACCCCGCACTGTTTGATGGCAATACCATGACCTATTACGGGCGTTGGACTTATAAATATGAAGAAGCGGCCCGTCAAGGCGCTGCTGGCGCTATTATAGTGCATGAAACCAAACCGGCTAGTTACGGTTGGAATGTTATCGAAAGCAGCTGGACTGGCGCGCAATACCATCTACCAGCTAAAGAAGTGAATGAAGCCGTTGTTGATGTTGAAATGTGGATCAGCACAGACAAAGCACACGAGTTAATGGCGAAAGCTGGTTTAGATTTTAATACCTTAAAAGCCCAAGCATTGTCGAATAAATTTCAAGCGGTACCACTTAAACTAAACGCTAACATCAAAGTTAACAATACGATTACAGCCTCCGTATCTAATAATGTTATCGCGACAATTCCAGGTCGCACGAGCCCTGATGAACATGTGATCTATATGGGACATTGGGATCACCTAGGCTCTACCGTTATTGACGGTAAAACGCTTTACTTTAATGGAGCACATGACAACGCAACAGGTACAGCAGGTTTAATGCATATTGCTAAAGCCTATAAAGCGTTAGACAAAGCCCCTGAACGCTCAGTAACTTTTATGGCGGCAACAGCTGA
This sequence comes from Colwellia sp. MB02u-10, assembly GCF_014077185.1. Taxonomy (NCBI): domain Bacteria; kingdom Pseudomonadati; phylum Pseudomonadota; class Gammaproteobacteria; order Alteromonadales; family Colwelliaceae; genus Colwellia; species Colwellia sp. MB02u-10. Next base: position 30,853 of record NZ_JACGVK010000072.1, on the reverse strand, counting down.
AGAGCAAGGGCGTTTAGGCTCACGTTATTTTGCCAACCACCCAACCATGCCATTAAATAAAGTCGTAGGTTTGATCAACATGGACAGTTTAGACATTTCAGGCTTGAAAACTGACTTAACTGTCGTCGGTTTTGGTAAGTCGGCACTTGAAGATTACTTAGCAAAAGCGGCTAAAAGCCAAGGCCGTATTCTAACACCTGAGCAAACCCCTGAACGTGGCTACTATTATCGTTCAGACCACTTTAGTTTGGCAAAGAAAGGCGTACCGGCACTAAGTGCTGGTGGTGGCTCTACTTGGCTTAATGCCGAGCAAAAAGCCATTGGTGAGCAAGTGTCTGCTTTAGTCGCTAAGTGTTATCACCAAACCTGTGACGAATACAATGAAAACTGGGGCTGGCAGGGCATGATCGCAGAGCTGCAAGTCTTCTTTGAAACCGGCTATATGTTAAGCAACACCAAAGACTGGCCAAATTGGCGTGAAGGCAGTGAGTTTAAAGTCGCTCGCGATGCCATGATGAAATAAGTTATTAAGCTTAAAATATCAATACAGGGCTAGATGAAAAACTAGCCCTTTTGAAATAAATCTTCTAAATATAAATCAAAAAAAACAATCACAAAAAAATTACGCAGCGCTAAGCGCCAGATAAACACGCGTAAACTTTATCTGGGTTAATGTAGGGTGGACTTTAGTCCATCAAGTTAAATGAAATTTAACGGCTTTTGGTATTAAGACTCATTAAGAAAAATAATACGGCTGCTGATGTTTTTGGCCTATAGCATTAATCACTCGCTTAACGGTTGTCGGACTAAAGTCCGACCTACAAAGAAATTACAAAAAATTGACCAGTGCTACATGAACAACGATAAACTTTATATGGGGTTAATGTAGGGTGGACTTCAGTCCATCAAGTTAAATGAAATTTAACGGCTTTTGGTATTAAGACTTATTAAGAAAAATAATACGGCTGCTGATTTTTTTTGGCCTATAGCATTAATCACTCGCTTAACGGTTGTCGGACTAAAGTCCGACCTACAAAGAAATTACAAAAAATTGACCAGTGCTAGATGAACAGCCGTAAAATTTATGTGGGGTTAATGTAGGGTGGACTTTAGTCCATCAAGTTAAATGAAATTTAACGGCTTTTGGTATTAAGACTTATTAAGAAAAATAATACCGGCTGCTGATGTTTTTGGCCTATAGCATTAATCACTCGCTTAACGGTTGTCGGACTAAAGTCCGACCTACAAAAAAAGCACAAAAAAAAGCAAAAAAAAACACAAAACAATGGTTTATTATCACGAGCACAGTCCGTTGTTCTACCAACTGATTTTTTGATGGATGTTCATTCATCAAATTCAAGACGAAAAAAAACCTGCTTAAAAAAGCAGGTTCTTTAATGTGGCTCCTCAACTTGGACTTGAACCAAGGACAAACGGATTAACAGTCCGTTGCTCTACCAACTGAGCTATTGAGGAATTGTTCTTTCTACTATACTTGCTAATATAACCGCTAGCAATATCACGACTAGCCATTACATCTTAATGTGGCTCCTCAACTTGGACTTGAACCAAGGACAAACGGATTAACAGTCCGTTGCTCTACCAACTGAGCTATTGAGGAATTGTGCTTCTACTACTTTCTAATATAGCCGTTTTTATATTAAAATAAAAACCACTACTTCTTAATTTGGCTCCTCAACTTGGACTTGAACCAAGGACAAACGGATTAACAGTCCGTTGCTCTACCAACTGAGCTATTGAGGAATTGTTTTGAAAGCCGCTACTGGCTAACGGGGCCGAATATTAAAGGCCGCATGTCATACTGTCAACACAAAAGTTCGAAAAAAATCATTTTATTGCTCGTTTGCTCAAATTGCAGGCGTTGTTGATAACATTCCTGCATTTTATGACGAATAAATGCTCAGCACTAAAAATAACAACTAAAAATAGAGTTATCCACTTTATCTGTGGATAACTATGTGGGTTAAAGTGTACGTTTACGTAAGGCAAACGGTAGAATGCGGCTTGTAGCCAAATAGAGATTTTTAAGACTAACTTTAAATATTAATTAATAACAAGTAGTTAGTGTGATATTGTCGTGTTTTTGCTCATGTTCGTGTGTTTTTTGTTCAAGAGTGATGTTTTATACATTTATGGTGTTTTTTTCAAAGAGCAGCGTAGTCTATTTTATTTCAGCTATATTATTTTTTCTTCAAGTTGTCACATTATTATCACTAATAAAATATATACGTAGCGAGACCGATCGCGATCTTTTACAATGGCAGGTGAATTCGGTTCATCACTTACGTTCAAAAATTAATGATTAGGACTAAAACTATTCACCAAATAAATCTACTTAAAGACCCCGTAGGTCCAACGTTAAAAACAATGACAGTGCCGATGATCTATGGCCTGATTTTATTGATGACCTTTAACTTAGTTGATACCTTTTTTGTCGGGTTATTGGGCACAGAGCCTTTAGCCGCAATTAGTTTTACTTTTCCTATTACCTTTACCGTGATCAGTCTCACTATAGGCTTAGGGATAGGTACCTCAGCCGTTATTGCAAAAGCGCTGGGTAAAGGTGACAAAGCGACGGCAAAAAACCTAGCAACCAGCGCATTATATTTGTCAGCAATCATTGTTGGTATGCTAGCCGTTATCGGTTATTTGCTGATTGATGAAACCTTTTTACTTTTAGGGGCTAGCGAAGCACTGCTACCCTTAATCCATCAATATATGGACCTCTGGTTTTTAGGGTGTATTTGTTTAATTGGCCCTATGATAGGTAACGCTATTTTGCGTGCTGATGGCGATACCAAAACACCCAGTATCATTATGGGTAGCGCCGGCTTAATCAATGCCGTATTAGATCCTATTTTTATTTTTGGTTTTGGGCCCGTACCCGCTATGGGTATTGAAGGTGCAGCCATTGCTACCTTAATATCTTGGTTATTCGGTTTAGGCTATGTTTTATATATTTTAGCGGTTAAACGCGATTTAATTCACCGCCATTTAATGGCCGTTAAAGACTTTATTTATTCGGCACGTGATATTTTACATATTGGCTTACCTGCCGCGGGCGCAAATATGTTAACACCGGCGGCTTCGGCCGTGTTAACCGCGATTGTAGCTAACTATGGCGCATCAGCCGTAGCTGCTTTTGGGGTGGGGTCAAGAATTGAATCTATTGCCTGTTTAGTGGTGTTAGCGCTGTCGATGACATTACCGCCCTTTATTAGCCAAAACTTGGGTGCCGGCAAGATGAAGCGTGTTGAAGAGGGCTACAAAACCTCAATCAAATTTGTTTTAGGCTTTCAGGTGCTTGTTTATGTTGTGCTCGTGTTAGCCGCGCCGTTTATTGCCGACGTGTTCTCTAAAGAGCAAGCGGTTGCCGATATTATTAAACTTTTTATTTGGATTTTACCATTAGGCTATGGTTTTCAAGGCGTTATTATTTTAACCAACTCATCATTTAACGCACTGCATAAGCCTATGGTGGCGCTGGTGTTAAGTGTTATTCGTTTATTTATTTGTTATGTGCCGTTAGCTTATATGGGTAGTTTGTGGTTTGGTATAGAAGGCTTTTTTATCGGAGCTTTACTTGGAAATGTAGTGATGGCGGCTATTTCTTATGGCTTGTTTAACAAGCAATGTGAAAAAGATCGGGTCACGGCAGAGGTTATTACTTAATGAAAGCGTTAAAAATACATTCAGATTATACTCCCAGTGGCGATCAACCTACGGCGATCGCAAAATTGCTTGATGGTATTGAATCAGGTTTAGCACATCAAACCTTATTAGGGGTAACCGGCTCAGGTAAAACTTATACCATAGCCAATGTTATCGAAAAGCTGAATCGTCCCACCATGATGCTAGCGCCAAATAAAACCTTGGCGGCACAATTATACGGTGAAATGAAAGATTTTTTCCCTGATAACGCCGTAGAATATTTTGTTTCTTACTATGACTACTATCAACCAGAAGCCTATGTGCCAACCACTGATACTTTTATCGAAAAAGATGCCTCGATCAATGAACATATTGAGCAAATGCGCTTATCGGCAACCAAATCACTGTTAGAGCGAAAAGACGTCATTATTATCGCCTCTGTCTCAGCCATTTATGGTTTGGGCGATCCCGAGTCCTACTTGAAAATGATGTTGCATATCAGCGTTGGCGACATTATTAATCAGCGTGACATTTTAAGGCGCTTAGCTGAATTGCAATATGCACGTAATGACATGGCATTTCAGCGCGCCACTTATCGTGTGCGCGGTGATGTTATTGATGTTTTCCCTGCTGAATCAGACCGCATGGCCTTACGTATTGAATTATTTGATGAAGAAATTGAGCGCATTAGCATATTTGATCCACTCACCGGCGCTGTTGAACGCACCGTTGCTCGCGTCACTATTTATCCTAAAACCCATTACGCGACACCACGCGAAAAAATAGTGGCTGCGGTTGAAAAAATAAAAATTGAATTAAAAGACAGAGCGACTCAACTAAAAGATAACAATAAACTTATTGAAGAGCAGCGCATAGTGCAACGTACTCAATTTGATATTGAGATGATGACCGAACTGGGTTATTGCTCCGGCATAGAAAACTACTCGCGCTATTTATCGGGCCGGGGACCAGGAGAGGCACCACCAACATTATTTGATTACTTGCCCAGCGATGGCTTGCTGATTATTGACGAGTCACACGTCACCGTGCCGCAAATTGGTGCTATGTACAAAGGTGACCGTTCGCGCAAAGAAAACCTTGTAGAATATGGCTTTAGATTACCTTCGGCACTTGATAATCGCCCAATGAAGTTTGAAGAATTTGAAGCCCTGTCGCCGCAAACTATTTACGTTTCTGCAACGCCAAGTCACTATGAACTTGAAAAGTCAGCAGGTGAAATTGCTGAACAAGTCGTTAGGCCCACCGGACTGCTTGATCCCATCATAGAAGTTCGCCCCGTTGACACGCAAGTTGATGATTTACTATCTGAAATTCGCAAACGGGTAAAAATTGATGAAAGAGTTTTAGCCACCACATTAACCAAACGCATGGCGGAAGATCTCACCGATTATTTAGACGAACACCAAGTTAAAGCGCGTTACTTACATTCTGATGTTGATACAGTTGAGCGAGTAGAAATCATCCGAGATTTTCGTTTAGGAAAGTTTGATGTGCTAGTAGGTATTAACTTACTGCGTGAAGGTTTAGATATGCCAGAAGTTTCTCTAGTCGCGATTCTAGATGCCGATAAAGAAGGCTTTTTGCGCTCAGAACGCTCACTTATTCAAACCATTGGGCGAGCGGCACGTAATATTAATGGCCGAGCAATTCTATATGCTGGGCGCATTACCGGCTCAATGCGTAAAGCGATTGATGAAACCGACCGACGTCGCGTTAAACAGCACCAATACAATCTTGATAACAACATAACCCCGCGTGGCGTTAGACGTAATATTTCTGATGTAATGGACCTTGATGGCGGCAAAACTCGTGCGGCAGCCGCATTAAAAGCCGCTGAGCCAGCGTCAGAATATGAAACTTTCTCAACTAAACAAATTGATGCAAAAGTAAAAGAACTAGAAACAACCATGTTTAATCATGCCCAAAACTTAGAGTTTGAATTGGCCGCGTCGGTACGAGATAAAATCACTCAATTACGCGATCTGCAGTTGGCCACCTAGCGCGTTAAAAATTTATTGATCCAGTTAATTTTTAGCGGCCAATAAATCTTGTATAGATTATAGTTGAGGTCGGGGTTTAGCCCGGCAGATTATCATCCACAGAGCCTATCTAGCTTCAACGTAAGCTAGATGTAGGGCCAATGTAGGTTGGACTTTAGTCCATCAAGTTAAATGAAATTTAACCGTGTTTGGTATAAATTCAGAGTGAAAAAATAATGCTAGCTGCAGATGTTTGTTAACCCATCACGTCAATTACCTGTTTAACGGTTGTCAGACTAAAGTCCGACCTACAAAAAATTAAAAAATTAAAAAATTGCCCAACGCGAGATTATCATCCGCAGAGCCTATGTAGCTTCAACTTAAGCCCAGCGTAAGCACAATGTAGGTTCGATGTAGGCTCTATGTAGGGTGGACTTCAGTCCATCAAGTTAAATGAAATTTAACCGTGTTTGGTATAAATTCTGAGTGAAAAAATAATACTAGCTGCAGATGTTTGTTAACCCATCAGGTTAATTACCTGTTTAACGGTTGTCAGACTAAAGTCCGACCTACAAAAAATCAAAAAATTGCCCAACGCTAGATTATCATTCGCAGAGCCTATGTAGCTTCAACTTAAGCCCGACGTAAGCCGAATGTAGGCCCTATGTAGGGTGGACTTTAGTCCATCAAGTTAAATGAAATTTAACCGTTTCTGGTATAAATTCAGAGTGAAAAAATAATGCTGCAGTTGTTTGTTAACCCATCAGGTTAATTGCCTGCTTAACGGTTGACGGACTAAAGTCCGACCTACAAAAAATATCCCAACGCGAGACTGTCATTCGCAGAGCCTATGTAGCTTCAACTTAAGCCCAGCGTAAGCCCAATGTAGGTTAGATTTAGGCCCTATGTAGGGTGGACTTCAGTCCATCAAGTTAAATGAAATTTAACCGTTTCTGGTATAAATTCAGAGTGAAAAAATAATGCTAGCTGCAGATGTTTGTTAACCCATCAGGTTAATTGCCTGTTTAACAGTTGTCAGACTAAAGTCCGACCTACAAAAAATATCCCAACGTTAAATTGTCATTCGCAGAGCCTATGTAGCTTCAACTTAAGCCCGACGTAAGCCCAATGTAGGTTCGATGTAGGCTCTATGTAGGGTGGACTTCAGTCCATCAAGTTAAATGAAATTTAACCGTGTTTGGTATAAATTCAGAGTGAAAAAATAATGCTAGCTGCAGATGTTTGTTAACCCATCACGTCAATTGCCTGTTTAACGGTTGACGGACTAAAGTCCGACCTACAAAAAAAATTCCCAACGCGAGATTATCATCCGCAGAGCCTATGTAGCTTCAACTTAAGCCCAGCGTAAGCCCAATGTAGGTCAGATGTAGGCCCTATGTAGGGTCGACTTCAGTCCATCAAGTTAAATGAAATTTAACCGTGTTTGGTATAAGTTCTGAGTGAAAAAATAATGCTAGCTGCAGATGTTTGTTAACCTATCAGGTTAATTGCCTGTTTAACGGCTGACGGACTAAAGTCCGACCTACAAAAAAATATCCCAACGCGAGACTGTCATTCGCAGAGCCTATGTAGCTTCAACTTAAGCCCGACGTAAGCCCAATATAGGTTCGATGTAGGCCCTATGTAGGTTGGACTTTAGTCCATCAAGTTAAATGAAATTTAACCGTTGTCAGACTAAAGTCCGACCTACAAAAAATTAAAAATTAAAAAATCAAAAATTGCCTGAGACTTGTCTCTCAGGCTAGCCTCTGTCTTTCTGGGCGACTAAAACTGATTAAAGTATTGCCGCGATATCACTGGCGATATCGGCGGGCTTAGTGGTGGGGCTATAACGTTTTATCACTTTACCTTGATTATTAACCAAGAATTTTGTGAAATTCCATTTGATGCTTTTGCTGCCTAAGAGCCCTGGTGCTGCATTTTTTAGGTGCTGATATAACGGGTGGGCACTATCGCCATTAACCTCTATTTTACTGAACAGGTCGAATGAAATCTTAAAGTTAAGATCGCAAAACTTTTTAATTTCACTGTTCTCTGCTTTTTCTTGTTTACCAAATTGGTTACAAGGAAAAGCCAATACTTCAAAGCCTTTGTCTTTGTATTCTTGATATAGTGTTTCTAAACCTGCATATTGTGGCGTAAAGCCGCAAGCACTAGCTGTGTTAACGATCAACAGGGTTTTACCTTGATATTTAGTAAAATCAACGGCTTCATTTTTATAATTGTTGGCACCAAAGGTGTAAATAGTGTTTGTCATAAGACTCAACTGGTCTGATCAATGTGAAAACAGAATAAGGTATCGGCGTGAAATTAACAAGATCCACGCGTCAGCATTTCCATCTAGCAGGCAAGTATATTTAGCAGATAATAATAGCTAGCAAGCGGCTGATATTTAGCGTTTATTCAAGCGGGTACTCAATAGCTATAAAACCGCTAAAAAAGACGAAAATCACGCGTGAAATTAACAAGATCCACGCGTCAGCATTTCCATCTAGCAGGCAAGTATATTTAGCGGGTAATAATAGCTAGCAAGCGGCTGATGTTTAGCGTTTGTTCGAGCGGGCACTCAATAGCTTATAAAACCGCTAAAAAAGACGAAAATCACGCGTGAAATTAACAAGATTCACGCGTTAGCACTTCCATCTAGTAGGTAACTATATTGAGTGAATAATAATAGCTAGCAAGCGGCTGATATTTAGCGTTTATTCAAGCGGGCATTAAATAGCTGATAAAATTTAAATCTTAGTTGGGTTTTATTCCGCAGGGCTTGCGGTGTAAAAGGAAGATAACCTAACTATCTAAAGAACCCCTTATTTTTGTAGCAAATCTCGCCTAAGCGACCCCCTTGGGGCGGGGGAGTATTATTCTTATAAAACAGTTAAAAAAGACGAAAATCACGGGTAAAACTACCTATGAAATTTCGCCTAGCGTTAAAATATCGCTTGATCAGTTATTACAGTCGGGTCAATAAACTTGAAGTGTCCCAGCGTTTACCACCATTTTTTTGTACATCGGCATAAAATTGATCTACTAGCGCGGTTAATGGCAGGGTAGAGCCATTATTTTTTGCCTCAGACAGGGCAATGTCGAGATCTTTTCTCATCCAGTCAACCGCAAAACCAAAATCATATTCGCCTTTTAACATGCTTTTATGGCGGTTATCCATTTGCCAAGACCCAGCAGCGCCCTGACTGATCACTTCAACAACCTGCTCGCAATCTAGCCCTGCGTTTTGACCAAAATGCAAAGCTTCAGCTAAACCTTGTATAACACCCGCGATACAAATTTGGTTCATCATTTTTGCCAATTGGCCGCTACCGACAGGCCCAAGTAATTTACTAAATTTGGCATAGCATTGCATAGCACTTTCAGCTGCGGCGTATGTGTCTTGCTCGCCGCCGACCATAATTGATAATTGGCCATTAATAGCGCCAGCCTCGCCACCTGATACGGGCGCGTCTAAAAACCCTAGATTAAGCTTAGTAGCTTGTTCAGCGAGTTCGCGAGCAACCGTGGCCGACGCTGTGGTATGGTCGACAAGAATAGCCTGAGTTTTCATGCCTGAAAATACGCCATCTGGCCCTAACACCACTTGGCGTAAGTCATCATCATTACCGACACAAACGAAAACAATGTCGCTGTCTTTCACCGCTTTTGCTGGTGTGCTAGCCATGGCTCCACCGTATTGCGCTACCCAGTGTTGAGCTTTTGTTGTTGTGCGATTATAAACAGTTACCTCATAACCCGCTTTTTGCAAATGGCCCGCCATAGGAAAACCCATAACACCTAAACCAATAAAAGAAACTTTTTTCATATTGTTCAACCTATTAAAATTAAATTTGTTAACGTTTATAGCAGATATAGAGCGCTTAGCTTTAGCCGATAGTTGTTGTATGGAGCAAAATTTTACTGGGTTTTAAACCGCTTAGCTATCAGCGAAATTAAGCTGTTATATTTAAAGAGTTAGTTACAGTTTAAGTCATGAATGCCAGTAAAGGATAAAAGTAGCGCGGGTATAGCCATTGAATTATTTTCATTAAATTATTTTTATTAAACAATACCAAGCTCACTCATTTGCTGATTATGTTACCTGGTTTCAATAAGCCACTAGCACTAACATTAGCACTATCACTAGAGCGTTATTTAGCTAACCATCAGCACAAGGCGTTATTAACTAAACGCCTTGAATTTGGCTATTTTTTCTGGGGATAAACTAGGCCAGCTAATCAATAAAACCGGTATAATCAATTCAAGCAATATTATTTGCTGATATATTCAAACAAGGCTTTTAATAACTGCATTTTTTCAGTGTTGTTTTCATGCTCAAAGGCCAAGTTTTCCAACTTCATCATATACTCATCAGCGCTCAATAAACCTTTAGTGCCATACTGAAGACGATTTTGACAATGTGCCTGCCACTTTTGTTGCTCGCCGTCGTCTAGGGTATAAGGAAAATTACGCGCCCGATAACTAAACAACAGGGTATTTAATCGCTCATCTTGAAACTGAAAAGGGTGCGTGCCTAATTGCTCTGGCGCTAGTTGGTGCAATATATCCATTTGCGCTTTGTCGCCATGCGAGAAAAATTTTCCGCCATATAAGGCAAATTCAGCTTCTACTGGTTCATCACCAAAGTCATTACTGGCAAAAACATCGGTTAATTTATCTCTAAGTTCAGTATGTTGCTTAAGGCTTTTTAGATGTTCTAAACAAAGCTCGCGAGGAATGTTTAAGCGTTCGGCATTTTCAGGTAACAAGGTTTTTGCTGGCGCGACAATAGGGCACTTATTTAAGTGAATTAACTTAACGGGGATGGGTAATTCATCTTCTGCTAATTCATCATAACGGGTATATAAACGTGCTTTTATCTCCGCACTAGACAGTGCAAATAACGGCGATGGGTCAAGCGCTAAATCTACCGCTATTACGGCATTTTTATTAATAGGGTGATAACAAATCGGCGCAAACCAGCTAGTGCAACCATGTAAAGAAGAGACTTTACTTGAGGTATGAACAATAGGGGTCATGTGGTAAACATCAATTAGCTCAGCCACTTGCTTCTTATTCTTCAAATTAAAGATAAAGTCATATAACTTTGGCTGCTTTTCTTTAATCAGCTTTGCCATAGCGATAGTGGCATATACGTCACTCATCGCATCATGCGCCGCTTCATGGTCAATACCATTCGCTTTTGTTAGCAACTCTAAACGAAAACTAACCACTTGTTCGCCGTCGCGTTCAACCGTTGGCCATTCAATACCTTCAGGGCGCAAGGCATAGCAAGCGCGTACCATATCTATAATGTCCCAGCGGCTATTACCATTTTGCCACTCACGTGCGTAAGGGTCGTAAAAGTTGCGATAGAATAAGTAGCGAGTTACCTCGTCATCAAAGCGAATACTGTTGTAGCCCGCTACACAAGTGTTAGCTTGTGAAAATAGTTGGTGAATACGCTCAGCAAATTCAGCCTCACTTAAGCCTTCTCGCAAAGCCTTTTGTGGGGTAATACCCGTAACTAAACAAGCTTCAGGGTGCGGCAGATAATCAGCGGGTGGCGAGCAATAAAACATTTCAGGCTCACCAATAATATTTAAATCGAGATCTGTGCGAATACCGGCAAACTGAGAGGGTTTGTCAAATTTTGGTGATATCCCCCAGGTTTCATAATCGTGCCAAAGAATAGTGGGCTGTGTATGTGTGTTTTGATTAGTTGGCATTGGTATGTTTTTGTCCCGTTTTTATTGGCCTGAAATTAACTTGTTGTGTTTTTTATTTTATTGAGAGCTAAGTTATTTATGCTTATTCATTGTTTTTGTCTGCACTGTTACCTACAGAAAAATAACCCTTGTGTAGGTAGTGGATGAAGCTATCACATCCTATATTAAAGAAATATCATAATAAGAGCCATGATAAACCTTTCGAGGTTACTGATCGAGACTCTATCAGTATAAGAGTTTCTGCAAAAGGCAAAATTGCTTGGCAATTCAGATTTAGTTATAACAATAAAGCTGACTGTTTGAGATTAGGGCATTATCCTAATGTGTCTTTGCGTGATGCCAGAAAATGAGTTATTACATTAGGTTTTACTTGGTTCTTCTTTGAGTGAAACAAAAGTGCTAAACAGTAGCGAATTATCGTCTTTAACTATTTGATGAGTTTCATAAAGTTAAATAATTGCATCATTACGCAGGAAGCGACTTGTCTTTGTGTTTTTAAAAAATGGCTATGGGAAGTAACTGCTTAATAGCTTGCACAGATTATGGGGCGATCGCGGTATATAAAAGCCATAGAGATTTTATTTATGTAGTAGGCAATAATTAATCAAAAGTTGTTGTATATCTTGCTTTTGCGAAATGATGACATCACCGATAATCCTGACGCTATTTCTTTCTTCTTTTATTCGGTATAGAAGTCTGAAATCATCTGCTGTGAACTCTCTAAACGTACGGACACCAAGCTCTAACAGAGGTTGAGATATCGGCGCGGCGGTTGAAGTAAAACTCACTAGGCTTTCAAATCGTTCGATGAAACCCTCAACACGAATAATAACCTGTTCTTCACTCGAATAAGGACTTAAGTGATCGATAAGGTCATTCAAAAGATTGTTAAAAGTTTCAGTGTATTCTATCCGAACTTCATTTTTTATCATTTTTCGCCCTTTGAATACGAACGACGGTTGGCCAAACCTTGTTTGAGATCAGCGCTAGATATCACACGATCGTTATTCGTATCGTCAACAGAGAAAGATGCCAACTTCAATAAGGCAATAGCTTCGTCTCGACGCATTCTATCGTCATAAGATTCAATAATATAGGCGGGTGTGCCATTCTGGGTAATGGTCATCGGCTCTTCGAGAGGAAGATTAGCCGCATTTTTTTTTAGGAAACTGATAGTTTCTACTCTCATTATAATTCACCGTTATTACTTTGCTTTTAGTGGTCTAAATATAGCCTGTATTTAAGCTTCTTGCAACTTAGTAGCACCAACACTTAACTGGAACAGAGCTTTAATCATATATATTTAGTTTTCTAAGGCGGCTTGGGCAGAGTACCTATTCTAAAATTTCCAACCGCAGAGTTAATTAAACGACAACAGTTTAAAAAAGAGCAAAGTTATTGACTAATTCACTTACTGAGAGAGCCTTTAGCTGGATGTTGGTTTGTGAAGTTTTAGGTATTAAAGGCTCTATTAATCCAAACGGAATGCGGCATTGGGTAGCACAGAGTATTTTAGCCAAAGAGTCAAACAACTACCGAAAGGCCGCTAACGCGCTAATGGATATGGTTGCAATAATGATGGCCATTTATGGTAATAACAATCACTCACCAAATGAATCTGAACCAGTTGATTTTTTGAATTTACTCTCTAATTTACATGAAGATATATAATTGTATTAATTTTTAATGCATTGATAGGAAACAATAATGTGGATAAGCTTTGTGTCACAATGGAAGTATAAAAATACCTACGCGAAAGGAACCCGCGCTTGCCTCCTCAATTTTATAATGAAAATGCCAATAAGCTAGCCCAGCAATACCTGTCAAAATCATTTGATGAGGTACATCAAAGTTGGTCGCAACTTTTGCCATCCGTTATAAAAAATGCTTATGCGCGTATTCTTGATTTACAAACCCTTGAACAGTGGGGCGAATTTTCACTGCCTGAATCGACTTGGCTGGCGTTTAATCGCTACGCCTGTTGGATTGAACCTGTACTAGTCAGTGAATGGGTAAAAACCATGGCAAGTTATGCCGGTAATGCACAATATAAAGCGCCTGAAAATCAATATAAATTAGCCCAAGCGCTGAATTGGGCAGAGCCTAAACGCACGATTGTTGATGTACGTAAACGCTTTGAACTCATACAAAATGCATTGCCAAAAGACCAAAAAATACAATGCGTGTGGTCGGCTAAATCATTGAAACAACAATACGATATTGATCACAGTATGCCTTTTGCTCGTTGGCCGAATAACGATTTATGGAACTTACTACCAACGGATAGCCAAATGAATAATCAAAAAAGCGATAGATTGCCAACCGAGCAGAAATTAAAAGTGGCTAAAGAAAGAATTCAACATTGGTGGCAAGTTGCTTGGCTTGATGACGAGTTCAAAACCCTAGAGCCCTCAGATTTTTTAAATAATAAGAAGAACCAAAGCCAACGATTTTTCGCTGAGGCTAACATTGCCTTGCCGGGGTTAAATTCAGATAACTCATCAGTAGATGATTTATTTGAAGCTTTGGTGATGCAACGTGGACGACTGAAAGAAATGCAACAATTGAGAGAGTGGTGAATGTTTCAATTTACTCTGTCCTCATTTATTCTTTAACTAGCATGTCTCTTTGGTGCGCTAAGCGGAATAAGACCAGTCAAAATATTAAGGGTCAACTTTCCGATAATACAGAGGACATAAATTTAATTATTCCATGGTGGTTTGGGATATAAAGCGACATAGAAATAATGCTTTTTGCCTACACCACTTAAGATTCAGGACAACTAACGTTAATATATATTAACGGTAACTCGCTCGCGTTACAGGTATCGATTCCAAGTTGATATCTCAGCTAATGTGAAAAAACACCAAAGGAATATCTAGCTAAACCTGGATCGTTAGCTGTTTGTAACTGATTAGTTAAACATAAATAAAAGTTGACGCCTGTAACGTTGCGGGTTACTGTTATCTCGTTACTGATTACCCACCCCTCTATGTGAAGTTAATAAATACTCAATAGTTTAGGAAAGTGTTCTTGATGACAACTCAAACAATCAAGGAAAAACCATGACTTTAACTATAAAGATTTTTAACAATTACATACGAGAACAAGGGAGTACAAAAAGTTGGCGATTAAAGGTTTTAAAAACAAAGAGCTTGAAGCTTTTTTCTATTACGATGAAAGAAAAGGCTTAAAAACAGAGCATATAGCTAGATTAGGCATGATACTTGACGCAATAAATTCATCCCACCATCCAGTTGACTTACAGGCTCTTTATGGCCATAAATTTGCACAAAAAAAAGGGTCAGGAAAAGGTGTTTATAGCATCGTTGTTAACGGTAATTATCGAGTGACGTTCCAGATAAAAGACGATGGTGCGGTGCTACTTGATTATCTTGATTACCACGGAAAAAATATAAAAGCGCAGTGACGCTTTTCCTCTATATAATTTGCATGAAAATGTGCAAAAGAGCTATAGCCTTTATATGCTAAGTAAGGGTTTATTGGAGAAAAAAATGAGATCAACTAGAAAACCTTCGCATGTAGGTGTATTTTTTAAAATGACCGTATTAGATGAAAGAGGGATATCTATAGTATCAGCAGCGAAAAGTTTAGGTATAACAAGGAAGGCATTAAGCGAATTCACAAATGGAAAATCTAAATGTTCACATGCTATGGCTAGACGCTTATCTGAAGCGACAGGCACAGGTGTAGCTATTTGGATTAACATGCAAGCAAATATTGATACATGGGAAGCTGAGAATATGGAGTTACAGGGAAATCCTGTCACACCATTAGCTTTAAAGGCTTAGCCTATATAGGTCTTGGTTAATTTAATCAAGACCTAACCAAAATACAATACCACCATTTAAGGTGGTTTTTTTATGCCTGAACATTCAAAATAACTTGAAAATTAAGTAATCTATGAAAATAATAATTAGCGAATTAATTATAACTTTATGGGATTAATAACTTTAATAAGTCATAAATAATAACTGATTGAGTGGCTATTTTCGTATCCGTTTTGCCTCTTCTTTAGTAATTACCAATAATGTTTTCATGTTAAATAATATAATTATGTATATTCACAATGAAAAATAAGAACGAGAGTTGACGTTAATGATACTTAACGTCAACTAGCCTTCTATTGTAATGGAAATACTGGTATCAAAGATATCTGAGCTAACGCTTTCTTGAATTTACTCTCTAATTTACATGAAGATATATAATTGTATTAATTTGTAATGCATTGATAGAAAACAACAATGTGGATAAGCTTTGTGTCACAATGGAATAATAAAAATACCTACGCGAAAGGAACCCGCGCTTGCCTCCTCAATTTTATAATAAAAATGCCAATAAGCTAGCCCAGCAATACCTGTCAAAATCATTTGATGAGGTACATCAAAGCTGGTCGCAACTTTTGCCATCCGTTATAAAAAATGCTCATGCGCGTATTCTTGATATTGGCGCAGGCTCTGGTCGCGATGCTAAACATATAGCGCAACTTGCCGCACAAACTCACGGCACCGAAAACAAGGTTCAAGTAGTGGCTGTTGAACCTGCCAACCTATTGGCTGAACTTGGTGCACGGCAAACCACAGGACTTAACGTAAAGTGGCTGACAGATTCATTACCCGCATTAAGCGTTATCACCAAACAAGAAGTCAGCTTTGACTTAATCCTGTTAAGCGCAGTTTGGATGCACATCCCGGTAAGTGATCGTGCTCGCTCAATACGTAAATTAGCTAATTTACTTAAACCCGGTGGTAAACTGGTTGTTTCTCTCAGGCACGGACAAACCATTGAGGATCGCAACGAACGTAAAATGCATACCGTGTGCGCTGACGAACTTAAACAACTCGCGAGCGATGTTGGGCTATTTACTAAACTAGAAACACAAAAAGAATCAGACAAACTCGGCCGTGATCACGTTTCATGGCAAACCCTAGTATTGCAAATGCCAGACGATGGCACGGGCGCTTTTCCTTTTATTCGCCATGTCGCACTAAACGATGGCAAAGCAGCAACCCATAAACTGGCCTTACTTAGAGTTTTATTAAGAATTGCCGATGGTCATGCAGGCGCAGTGCTAAGGCGAGAGCCATCACCATTTGGCGATCGCGTTATTTTACCCGTAGGCTTAGTCGCGCTGTATTGGTGTCATCAGTACAAAGACTTAATAGATGATCATAAACTTTTTCAAACACCCAATAAAAACCCAAACATGGGTTTTATGAAGGCAGATGGCTGGCATAAATTAACGGAACTAAAATCTTCTGATTACCGCATTGGTAACTTGTTTTCCGGTGTTGATGCTATAGCACTACACAAAACACTCTCTGCGGCAGTCAGTAATATTAAAACGATGCCATGTCGTTATATCACCTTCCCTAATAGAGAAGCCAATAGTGATAACACCGTATTTGAAGTAGCCAGCAAAACGGTAAAAGCCAAAGACAGCATCTTTCTTGATTTACAAACCCTTGAACAGTGGGGCGAATTTTCACTGCCTGAATCAACTTGGTTAGCGTTTAATCGCTACGCCTGTTGGATTGAACCTGTACTGGTGAATGAATGGGTAAAAACCATGGCAAGTTATGCCGGTAATGCTCAATATAAATCGCCTGAAAATCAATATAAATTAGCCCAAGCATTAAACTGGGAAGAGCCTAAACGCACAACTGTTGAGGTACGTAAACGTTTTGAACTCATACAAAACGCATTGCCAAAAGACGAAAAAATACAATGTGTGTGGTCGGCTAAATCATTAAAACAAAAATACGATATTGATCACAGCATGCCTTTTGCTCGCTGGCCGAATAACGATTTATGGAATTTACTGCCAACCGATAGCCAAGTGAACAATCAAAAAAGCGATAGATTGCCAACCGAGCAAAAATTAAAGCAGGCTAAAGAAAGAATTCAACACTGGTGGCAAGTAGCTTGGTTGGAACCAGAAGATCAGATTCAGAAACGATTTTTCGCTGAGGCTAATATTGCACTGCCAGGGCTACATTCAGATAACTCGTCAGTAGATGATTTGTTTGAGGCTTTGACGATGCAACGTGGACGATTGAAAGAAATGCAGCAACTGAGAGAGTGGTGATGCTAAATTTTCTCTGACCTATTAAGTACCATAGCTAAAACACTAATAAATTCGAGTTGATTTATTATTAGGAAAATTTTTCAATGATAATAAATATTAATACACTTATAAATAGATAACATTATGATTTATAGTATATTGTTGTATTTATAAGTGTAAGTGTAAGTGTTTATAGGGGGGTAGCTGAGCTATTCATGCTTATCCAATTAATCGCGAGTTTTTAACTAGAAACAATAAGACTTAAAGTAATAAACTTACCAATTATTTCCAACTAAAAGTAGTTATCAATGATCAATAAACACAAATTATTTATTGGCTCTTCTGTCGAAGGGTTAGTCTTTGCAGACTCAGTAAAAGCAATATTAGAGCACAGTTCAATAAGAGCTGAAGTTTGGACACAAGGAACTTTCATGGCGAATGGATATCCCCTTGAACAACTTGAAGCTGCGCTAGATAAACATCAATATGGTCTGTTTGTAATGACTCCTGATGACATTATTTTACGTAGGGATGAACAACTACCTGTTGCACGTGATAATTTATTACTTGAATTGGGGATGTTTATAGGGCGTTATGGAAGAAATAACTGCTTTATTCTAATTCCTAGGGGTGAAGGGGCACCTAAAATGCCTAGTGATTTAACTGGATTTAATACTATTGATTATGATGCAGATTGGAGCCGTGAATCAATAGATGCTGCAATGGGAACACCTGTAAGAAACCTTAGAGTGGCAATTGAAAAAATTGCAGTAGGACAAAAAAAAGTAGTATCTACAGAGCTATTAGTTGAAGAGAAAAATAAAGTATTAGAGTCCCTATTTTCTTTAGCTATTAGTACAAAACCTGAAAATATAATGGACTACTTAAAAATAGAAAAAGGTATATTTAAATATCATATTGATGCATTGATCTCTGGTGATTATATACAAAGTTGTGACAAAGGAATGCTTTCAATTACAGAAAAAGGCCGAAAGCAAGTTGTTGAAGTGATCAGATAAGTGATAATAATGGGTAGGATATGAAAGGAAATATACTTGGCGATATTAGGGCCGAACATGATGTTAGCATGCTGGAAAGCGCATTTTGGCAAACTATAGAATATAAGGCACTCCTAGAATCTTACGATCGTTGTATTATTGTTGGAAGGAGAGGGACTGGGAAAAGTGCTCTTGTCCACATGTTATCAAAACACTGGCAAAATAGACCCAAAACAGAAACTCTAGTTATTACGCCTGTAGAAGAGCAAATTATAGGCCTTAGGGATGTTTTAAAGCTTTTTGGAAATAACTACCTACATGTTAAAGCTGGAAGTAAATTAGCATGGCGATATGCTATTTATATGGAAGTGATAACTTCACTTGCTGCTCATTATAAACTTAAATCATTTTTAGATGGATCTAGTATCCAATCTCATCTAATCGAATGGGGCCCCAAAAAAAGAAATATTGCTAGTAAGATTAGAAAAAAATTATTATCTATTTTAGAAACTGATGATCCTAATAAATCGCCTGAGTCAAGAATTGCAGATTTATCTGATTCATTTGAATTAGAACTACTTGAAGAGGTGATCCTTGAAGCAACTGAAAAAGCAAATATTCAATTTGTATTATTTGCAGACAAACTTGATGAAGGATACACCCCTGATGACTTAGGCGTGGCTATAGTAGACGGTTTCATACAGTCCGTTATTGATATAAAGCACTCTTTAAATGAAAAAGTTATCGCTTTTGCCTTTGTCAGAGATAATATTTATCGCGCAATATCGAAAAATGATCCTGATTTCACTAGAAATATTGAAGGTCAAACATTACGCATACACTGGGATGAATACAACTTATTCAATTTAGTATGTAATAGGTTAAGATTTGCATTTAAAACTACCATTGAAAATAATGCTAGAGTTTGGGGGGGGCACACTGCTGATGAGCTAAAAGGATCCAGAGGCTTTAGAATTGCTTTACAATTAACTTTGTATAGACCTAGAGATATTTTAGTTTTACTAAATGACGCTTTCCTTCGTGCAAAGAATCAAGGTCGAAACAATATTATTTTAGCTGATTTAAATGCTACTGCTAAAATAATTTCTAATAATCGTTTGATGGATCTCCATAAAGAATATGAAACTGTGTTTCCTGCTTTAGACAAGTTCACAGCTTGTTTTACAAATATATCTCCTGAAATGACAATACTTCAAGCATGTGTATTAGTAGATGTTGCTTTGAAAATGGAATCAATAGCAAGCAAACTGATTTTACAGGATCTGATATTATCAAATAATCCTAATCAAGTAATACAAAGGCTTTATAGTGTAGGTTTTCTAGGGATTTATAATGATGAGTCTTCATCATATGTATTTTGTCATGATGGTAAAGACCCCGATCGTGATTTTTCTGATGACTCAAAGATTCTGATACATCCTTGTTATTTATTAGCACTGGGCTCTAATATGGAAATGAACTTAGCTCAGGCAGAAGAGATACATGATGAATACGATATTGAGGTAAGTTCGAAAGATCAGGAGTTTAGAAAGCAAAAAATCGGCTCCCTTATGTCTGAATTAAATACAATAAATGACGGTTTAGATGATAGAAATGAATTTAATTCATGGGTGTTTAAATCATTGAAAATATTACTTGCGTCAAATTTGGTAAATATAAAAATATCGGATAAATTAAATTACTCTACCATTATTGCTCGTAACATGAGTAATGCTACTGTGTGGAAAGAAATATCACAAGTTTATCAAACCGATGACATTATGTTTGATATCCATAACAAAAAGTTATTAGAGAAGAATGACTATACAGAGCTTGCAACAAGAATTGACAACAATAAGCATAAAATAGCTTTTATAGTAAATAGAGGCCATGATAATAACATTTCAAAGGATAGGGAAGTGAAATGGGTTCGCGAGATATACTCTGAAAAGGGAATTATCATTATCAAATTATCTTCAAAATTTATTGAAAGACAGCTATCGAAATCTAGAAACCCCCAAAAGCATGATGATGTGAATAAGGAACTGCAAAAGTTATTATCTCAGTATCACAATATGTGGCTACCAAAGAAAAAAAAATAATACTATTTTAATGAAGTTAAATCTTAGTGAAGTGGATGGGATCAAATACACTTCTAATTGTATACATATGGTTAAGTACAATTTTGATGAGTCTATAGCCTATCAACCCACCGCCAACTTAGCCGTCTCATGCCACAAGTACGCTGGCATGGGATGTTTTAACTTCCATGTAATATTCATCGGCTGACTGCCTTCATATTTCACAAAATCTACTGGGCCAAAATTGACAAAACCCATAGTTCTGTCATTTTCATCTTTGCCTTGTTCACGGACAAATAACAGGATGATCTTCTTCGCTTCTTTCTGTTGAATGTAACCTAAACCTCGGCCTGAATTGGGTCGTGCGCTGTTCTGAGTTTGCCAGTGAAACAAGGTTGGGCTAATGGCGTAATCATGGTACATGGTGGTGGCTGAAAACTGTTTTTCGCACTTATTCAAGGTTACAAATAACAACTCGGTATTAGCGTTAGCAATATTTAACACACCTTCACGACTTGATGATTTTTTAGTAAAAGTGCTATCGCCAAACGCTACAAGAATATGTTCTTTCGGGTAGCGAACATGCATGTTAAGTGGTGATGCATCTACTTTCGAGTTACCCACCGTTGGCATAGCAAACTCACTGACTTCAAGCCGTTCAATAAGTATTGAAATAACCTCGCTTAACTCACCTTGAAGTGTTGGGTTTTTCAGCGCAGCTAAGCTTTCCCTTAAACCTTCAGATAAGTCATCACTCGCACTTTTTTTGCCTGCTTTGTCCCAAAAATCGTAGTGACACATTAAGGCAAACTGTTGTTGGTGCTGTTGGACGTTTGGCTCTGTGTTATCACAATTGAATGCCGGTATTGAAGAATCGTTATCGCAAAGTGCTTTAATAAAACGTAAATACGAAATTGATGAACAGTTTAATAATCTATTATTAATGGCTCGATAATAAGCCGCATAAAGTGCTTTATTCTCTAGTGCTATTTCGTTGTTCTTGCTTGCAGCAACTAATACTGACCAACCGCCAAATGTGCCAATTTTGATCTTGTAAATATCTTCTAAGGTAATGCTATCGTTAAGATGTAAAAAGTTAGTTAGTGTTAACGGTAATTTTGTATCATGCTGGAAACTTATTATTAAGCTGAATAGCCTATTTCTGTTTAGTGACGCTTGGCTGATGTTTTTCAAGATCATGGCTTGCGTCTTTTCTTGCAATTCAATGCGGCAACCTAAGGGCAGGTGAGGGAAGCCTTGCTTCACTTCTTTGCCAATGGCCTGATTGGTTTTCCCTACTAATGCTCTAAATTTGCTAGAAAAGTCGTATTCTGGCCGTGAATTACCGACAAAATCTAGAATAGTGCAACATTCTTTATTTTCAGTTAAGCGTAAACCTCGGCCGAGTTGCTGTAGAAAAATCGTTAAACTTTCGGTAGGGCGTAAAAACAGCAAGGTATCTAGCTCTGGAATATCGACACCCTCATTAAATATATCAACGACAAACAATACATTTATTTGCTTTGATTTAAGTCGCTGTTGCTGGTGCTCCCGTTCACTACTGTTATCACTGGTTAATACATCACAAGCAATATTATGCAGGGTGAATTTTTGCGCCATAAATTTTGCGTGTTCTTTACTGACGCAAAAGGCGAGGGCGCGCATTTGTGATATGTCGGTAACTACCTCTTGCAAGCTTTGTATAATCCGCAAAACCCTTTGGTCGTTATAGGTATAAAGGTGAGTTAACTCGGCAATATCATAACGGCCTTTAGACCACGAAATTTTAGTTAAGTCGGTATCATCATCTATACCAAAGTATTGAAAGGGTGAAAGATGGCGTTGATTTATCGCTTCAGGTAATCGTATTTCTGCGGCAATAACATTACAAAAATCACTGAGAATATCAGTACCATCATGGCGCTCGGGTGTTGCGGTTAATCCTAAGAGTATTTGTGGGCTAAAGTGCTTTAATACTGTGCGATAACTACTCGCTGAAATATGATGAACTTCATCAATAACAATGTAATCAAAGTAATCTTCACTTAAGGCTAACGGTTCCGTTTGACTGTTAAGCTGATTATTTAACGATTGAATAGAGGCAAAGAGGTGCTGATATTTGCTTGGTTTGTTATTACCAACCCATAACTCACCAAAAGCGCTATTTTTTAATACGCCACGATAAGCACCGAGTGCCTGCTTTAATATTTCTTCTCTGTGGGCAATAAACAAAAACTTTGCTTCGGGATTTTTAGTATAGAAACGGGCAAAGTCAAAAGCCGAAATAATGGTTTTACCTGTGCCTGTTGCGGCAACCACTAAGTTACGGTAGCGATTATGCAAGTTTCGCTCAACCTGTAATTTTTCTAATATAGTTTGCTGATGCGAGTGTGGTTTGATATCAAAATAAAAACTTGGCGTTGCGTTATTGAACGTGCCTTTTGCTTCTTGTAGGGCGGTGTTTAATTTTTCACGGCTTGCTGCTTTACCATCAAAGTACTCAAAATCCGGTGATTCCCAATAGGTTTCAAAAGTGCTGAGCGATTTTTCAATGATATGCGGTATTTCTTGCGAGGTAATTTTAAGGTTCCATTCTAAGCCACTGGTTAAGGCCGAATGCGATAAATTAGACGAGCCAATATAACCGGTATGAAAGCCAGTATTGCGCATAAATAAATACGATTTTGCATGCAGGCGTTCACGGTTAGTATTGTAACTAAGCTTAACTTCAGTGTTGGGTAATGAGGCTAAAAACTCTACCGCTTTTGCATCGGTAGCGCCCATGTATGAGGTGGTGATTATTTTTAATTTTTTGCCGCTTCGGGCGAAAGACTCTAATTCATTTTTAAATATTCGAATGCCAGTCCATTTGATAAAGGATACCAGCCAATAAATTTTATCTGACGATTGAATCTCTCTTTTAATTTCAGTCTCTAGTGAAACACCAACATTACTACCGCAAAATAATTCACTCTGCGTTAGCCCGGTTCTCGGCATAATCGCGTCTACGTATTTGGGTAAGTCAGCAGCAATGGGGTTTGATTTATCAAATAACGCGGTAAGAATTTTGCCTTGGCTATCAAGTAAGTTATCAGTGATTAAGGCTTCATCTTTAATGTGCGCGCTAAGCCACTGAACAATAGTGTTTGCGAGATTTATTTGATCATGAATTCTAGACTCGCCATTGGGCACTGAGTCCATAGCAATTTCAATCAAGCGGGTTAAGAAACGTGATAACCAGGTTGCTGCTTCGCCAGCCTCTAATAACCGTTCGCCAACATGGAAAGTTTCTCTATCTAAGTTTTGCTCAACTAATTGCGTAATTAACTGCTCGTAGATACCGGTGGTATTCATGAAAATCCTTTTTATTTTAAACGCTTACTTGCTGTAGGGTATAGTAAATTAAGAAAGAGATAAATGAGGATTTATATTTTTGATAAAGCAGTCAGTAATCAAGAAAGTATTAAAAAACAGCAGCAAAGAAAATTTTAAGCTGTTTTTTAATACTTACCTCTTACTGCCCGCCATAAGTACAGGAAAAACCTTTGAATATAGAGCGCGCTGTATGACGAGTTAGAGTAAAGGTTAGCGAGCTATGCTTTAGTGCGTTACCTTATATACTTATATATTAAGAGGAACTGCTAACTGTTTAATCTGTTAGACGAATAATAAGGTTAGCCGTTAGTTTTTGTGGCTAACTTAAACATCGCAATCAAAAAAGCTAACACATTGAGAACGCCCACTGTTTTTTGCAGCATATAAAGCGGTGTCTGCTTCATGAATAAGTGTTTCGTAATTATTGTCTGATGAACGAGAGCAGGTAAAACCAATACTGACCGATATAGAAACGGCTTTTGAGTCATAATAGACAGGTGTATCAGAAATAATATGCCTTAGCTTTTCTGCTATATAGGCTGCGCCAGTTAAATCGGTACCGGGTAAAAATACACAGAATTCTTCACCGCCATAACGCCCTATAACATCACTTAAACGTAATGATTCAGTACAGCGTAGCGCCACTTGCCTCAGTACTTCATCACCACATAAATGGCCGTACTGATCGTTGATTTTTTTAAAAAAGTCCATATCAAACATAACAAGAGAAACTTGGTGTTCATATCTGTTAACTCGACTCACTTCATTTCGGAAACATTTTTCCCAATGAGATCGGTTATACAGTTGTGTTAAACCATCAATACTGTTGATACGCTTTAATTCCATGACGGTATCTTTGAGTTTCATGGTGGCTATTGCGATATCGGTCACGTCTTTAATGGTAACGCAAACATACTCAACATTATTATCTTGGTCAAATATGGGCGTAAAACAGCAATTTTGATACATAAAATCAACACCACCGGTGACAGAGCGGCCATGTGGAAACTTAAATAAGTAAGGTCTTTGTTCCCAGCCAGAATAAGACGGGCTCTTCAAAATTAGCACACTTTTAATTTTTCTTTCAAACCATTTTTGAGGTAAGTCAGGAAAGCAATCAAAGAGATTTAAATCAACAATATCATCAGAGGTGAACTGACAACGAATAGCCATATAGTCGTTCCACAGATGCACAGTAAAATCTTTATCTACAACAAAAACGCCACTATCAACGCAATCAATAACATTATTAGTGTAAGAAAATTTATTCATCATAATATTTACAACTCATCAATAAGCCGGTTTAAAACATTTTGTAAGTATTCAACCGAAGAATCTGGCATCAAAAGCAATAAGTCACAATGAAACGAATGCTTATCGACAATGAATTGTATTTTTATAGAAAGCGCATGATCCCATATCAAGTGATCTTTATTGAGTAAACTCTCGATTATGATGGATTGCCCCATCATCGATGGTGGCGTACTAAAAAAACGTTCTGATATTTGTTGCGCAATACCCGACAAACAAGCACCATTGATAATATTTGAAATTTCAAGGAGCATTTCTTCTTGAACTTCATACGTGACTTCGTCATCTAAATCAATTAATTGTGCCAGCTGTTCGAAATCGGTGTTGCTGAATATGGTAATGGATTCACCACAAATATTAGGATCTACTACATGAGTATAAAAACCTTGACGGACCGCCGATATTTTTTCAGCCGGTATCAATCGTTTTAATGTTGTAATTAAACTTTTTGCTGCAAAAATTTCAATCGAAGGCACAGATAAAGTAACATATTGTTCAAATAGCACAGAAAGCGATTTGCCTGCCTGCCCCATACCTATGTTACAAATTTCTTGTAAATAGTCTCGTTGATCTTCAGTAAAATTGAAACTATTTTTCATAGTAATTTATGCTTTTTCAAAATGTCTATTAATGTGGTTGCAGAGATAGGTTTTCTAATAAAATCTAATGCTCCGGCGGCTTCAACTATTTTTTTCGCTTCGTCTTGAATATCTGCAGAAATAACAATGGTATTGATAACCATAGCTTCAGCTTGCATTATTTTTAATACGCTAAAACCATCTAATACCGGCATGGTTAAATCTAGAAATAAAAGATCTATTTTCTCAGTACGAAGCACATCAAGTGCCTCTTGGCCATTTTTTACTATCTGTGAGTTTGCGGCCCAACCTTCAGGAAGTATTCTTTGGAGTTGTTTTCGTGCCACATTCGAATCATCACAAATTAATATAGAAATTGTCATTTTTATCCTGTTGAGTTAGTAAAGCAAAAGCGTAGAGAGTTATAATAATCCCTAAATTTAACTCAAGGCTGCCTTCAAGTTAGATATCAATAAAATTAATATACACATGAAAATCAATTATTAATTAGCTTTGAAGGCATGAATGTAGGACTACCAACTATAATACCACTCAATGTGGAAAATAGGTGATTTATTGGCTTTGAATCCCGCCGAGGAGGCCATTTTTGCAAATCACCGGTCTAAACCGAACTAAAAAACAATCAATATCACTCACACCCTCTTAAAAAAAAGCACGATTCAGCTAGAATTAGTTCATTTATTTCTTGTTTAATCCGCACTAAATAAAAGCGTGTACATTGAGGCGTATAGAATAGATTGTCGTTCTTCAAAGGCTAGTTATAGCGGCTATGTTTCATCATAGTGCCACAAGATACTTGGCTGGGTCATCGCATTACTCAGTGTGATTTTTCGCTCTTTTTTTGTTCATATAAATCAACCGTTAAACCCAGTTTTATCTGTTGTTGTGTAACATTGGGTATCAGTTTTCTACTGTTATAAATAAAAGTGTACCTAGTTGTGACCCACGGAGATGATTTTTTTGTGTCTCAGTTATAAAAGTTTATAAGGCAGTAAATTGGCACTAAGTGACTAAAGAAGTAACTGAAAATTAAATTTTTTATTAAATCAAAAACATCTTAAACGTTTCAATGTAATAGCTGACCAAGAAATGCTCAGTATTCATATTTCAGCCCATAGTAGATTAACTTTTTAGTATCGTTATAGGTATCATAATAAAGCGATTCGCAGCACATTAGGGAGGTATGCTGATATACCTTTGAAACAAGCGTGTGAGAAGATACTAGAATTGCGGTAAATGTTGAACGATGGTCTTTCCATCCATTGTATTAGTTCTTCTGTTCTATTTTAGCTTCATTGCCGTAAGCTTTTCTTCCAGGAATACGCTTGCCCTTGCTGCTGATATTCATGATTTATAAGTGCCTTTCTGATTCATTCTCTACGCTTACATGTAATGGTTTATCATTTGCGTAATAGTAAATTTAATCAAAGCTTAAATAGTCACTAATCAAAGCTTAAATAGTCACTATAAATAGCATAACTTGATCTATTTGCTTTTCATAACCATTAATAATGAAATCACAGGCTAAGCCGTGTCTTTTACAGATATGATTATTAGTATTATTTAACTCTGAAGCTGCATGCTGATCAATTGAAGGATATATACCGGAAGCACTATTTTTTTGAATAAATCTGTTTAGCTCAAGTGTTGCAATAAAGTAATCGGCATGAAAATTATTTGGTATTTACAGTAGCAAAGTCATGGTGTAGAGTACGAAATATAGCAATAAAATCAACAAGAATACGTAATAGTTAGTTACGCTTAGCTATACAATTTTAGCTGACCATTACTTAGCCTGTTATTTGGCGTTAGAGCGAATAGAAAATCAGGAGGCAATAATGACTGAACTGATATATTTGATTTACGCAAGCAAAGCCTCTATCGACATTTCCAAACACGATATAGTGGTTTTGTTGGAAAAATCTAGAAATAAGAACAAATCTCTGGATGTCACCGGAATGTTAGTCTCTGATAGCGGTAGTTTTTTACAGGTCATAGAAGGCGAAGAAAAAACCATAAACCAGCTGTTTTCGACTATAAGCGGAGACGGTCGACATGGCAGTATTGTAAAGATAATATCTGAAGTTATACCAGAGCGCCGATTTAATGACTGGACCATGGGTTTTGCATCGCTATCGAGACAGGAGTTGGCGAAAATTGACGGAACAAACGATTTTTTCACTGAAAATACGTGTCTGGTCAATATTAACAAAGGTAGAGCAAAGAAGATTCTTGATGCTTTTGCGCAAGGGCGATGGAGATTGGAATAATCAAAAATATTAAATATACTCACGCATTCCAACCAATCATTAATATTGACGCTGGCAAAGTGGTTTCTTATGAAGTGTTGTTGAGAGGAAAAAATAATGAACCTCCCGGTTTCATTTTTGACCAAGTGCCCACTGAACGCTTAATGGAATTCGATCAAGCTAGTCGAGAGCGCGCTATAAAGCTAGCTTCTAACCTTGGGCTTGAGTGCAGTTTAAGTTTAAACTTTACACCTGGTTCCATTTTATTTGAAGGCGGGAAATATGTGGAAAACACAGTTGCCGTTTCTCAATATCACGGTATAGATGCCAAAAAACTCATCATAGAGATTACAGAAAGCGAAGCAATTATTAGCTCCAATGAATTGTGGAATGCACTAAATAAGTTGCGTAGAATAGGGGCAACAATCGCAATTGACGATTTTGGTGCAGGATATGCCGGTTTAAACTTGCTGGCAGATGTGCAGCCTGACTTGATAAAACTGGATATGTATTTGCTGAGGAATATTGATAAAAATGGTCCACGGCAATCAATCGTCAGGGCTATATCTGATGTTTGTCTGGATCTTGGCATAGATGTGCTCGCTGAAGGAGTTGAGACCGAAGAGGAATTCGACTTTTTAAATAAATTAGGGGTGTCCTTATATCAGGGATATCTTTTTGCAAAGCCAGGGTTTGAGTGCTTTCCGCCTGTTTCAATTCAATATCTGAAAAGATAAGCAAGCCCGAACAATGGCGTTAACTCGGACGCGTTTTTCGTTCGCTGCGCTCACTGCAAATGCGCCCGTTACAGCTAGCGTTATAAAGCAAAGACATTTTAGTGTTCTTTGTATGTTGAGTGCAAACAAAACCCTCCAATCAGTACGCCATTATTGCTTATAGTTATTATGGGTGGCATAGTGAATTTACAGTGAATTTGCAGTAAGTTTGATAGTAAATTAGCATCTTTAATTGTTATCAACCCATCAATAAAAATTTTACCCAGAGAGATAAATGACTATAAACCTGTCTAATAACTACCAAGCACTTGGCACCAGCTTTTCAGAGCAAACATTTCCTGCACCTGTGGCTGCGCCCTCATTATTATTGTGGAACGAAACCTTAGCAAAAACCTTAACTATCCCTTTTAGTCAAAAAGATGATGCTGAACTTATCGCACAATACTTCTCAGGTAATCAATTAATTGAAGGAAGTAAGCCGGTTTCACAAGCTTATTCTGGGCATCAGTTTGGTAACTTTAATCCGCATCTTGGTGATGGTCGTGCACATTTATTAGGTGACATTGCTGATACCGAGGGGCAACGCTGGGATATTCAGCTTAAAGGCTCAGGCGTTAGTTCTTTTTCACGTCAAGGTGATGGTCGTTGTGCGCTTGGCCCAGCGCTGCGCGAATATATGATGAGTGAAGCTATGTTTGCGCTTGGTGTGCCAACTACGCGTTGTTTAGCTGTGGTTACTACCGGTGAAAATGTATATCGCGAGCGACCTTATGACGGCGCTGTTGTTACCCGCGTCGCGACAAGCCATATCAGAGTGGGTACTTTTCAATATTTTTCGGCGCGTAACGATACTGACTCGCTTAAAAAATTGACAAATTATGCTATTAATCGACATTTCCCAGCATTGTTGGTTGAACAGAAGGTGGCAACAACTAAAAACCCTGATGATGAAACAACGGCTGATGATATTAGTAGCGAACAAGTGCTTAAATTTTTCTCTGCTGTATTGTCAAAGCAAATACCTTTAGTACTTTCATGGTTAAGGGTGGGTTTTATTCATGGCGTGATGAATACCGACAATATGACTATTTCAGGAGAAACCATAGATTACGGCCCGTGTGCCATGATGAATGCTTATGATTTAGACACTGTTTTTAGCTCAATTGATCGCAATGGTCGTTATGCTTTTGGTAAACAAATAGGCATTATTCAGTGGAATATGACACGACTAGCCGAAACCTTATTACCCTTAGTGGCTAGCGATGAAGATGATGCAGTAGCGAAAATAGAGCCGTTATTAGCGCAATTTCATCAAGATATTCAGCAAGGTTACTTGACTATGATGGCGGCTAAAATTGGCATTAATGAACCAGAGCAAGGTGATGCTCAGTTGATTAATGACTTACTGGCCATTATGCAAAAGCAAAAGTTAGATTACACACAAACCTTCACTGCTTTAACGAAGGCACTGAACAAAAGTGAGATTGAAGCGCCACTAGCCGAGATGCTTAATGAATGGTTACCTCGCTGGTATGCTCGAATTGAGTCATTTAAAGCGGCTGCACACAGGTTAATGGTAAGCACTAATCCTGTTGTTATTCCAAGAAATCATCATGTTGAAGCGCTATTAGCGTCTTGCCAAGAAACTGGTGATTTAACGGCGCTAGATAAATTTTTAGCGGTATTACGACAACCTTATACAGAAATTACTGATACTAAACACTATCAAGATGCACCTGTTGAAGGCGATAACTCTTATCATACCTATTGCGGTACCTGATCTGCGCTATAAGGTTTGTATCATGAATAACCGGGAGTAATAACGCAGACAGTCATGGTTAATGTGCTGTTGACGAGGTTAAATTTCATTTAACTTGTTGGACTGAAGTCCAACCTACAAAGGGCCTGCGGGTGATCCTTTGGGGTTGGGCTTTTTTTGTGATTTTTTATGATTTTTTATGATTATTATTGTGATTTTTTTGTGCTTTTTGTGCTTTTTTTGTAG
>NZ_JACGVK010000071.1:0-33221 GCF_014077185.1 Colwellia sp. MB02u-10 | reverse complement strand
TGCGGTGCTATTGCCGTCACCACAAAACTCGCGGTAACAGGGTCTCCGTAACCCACCGTTAAAGTAGCGGTTATCGTCGTGTCTGTAGCTAATGGCGCATTAGCTAATACCGTTACTGTGCCGTCAAAGGCAACCGTCGCAACCGCTGTATTTGAGCTAACCCATGTGAACTCAGTAAGTAAAACGCTTGTATCCACGTCGTTAGATAATGTCTCATCAGAAATAGTTGGCACAAGCGTCATCCCCTTGGGAATGCTATTAGTCGCTGGCGATAAAACGAATGATTTTAGCTGCGGTGCTATTGCCGTAACCACAAAGTCTTTGGTCACATCATCGCCGTCCGTAACAACAATCGTAGCGGTTATCGTCGTGGTAGAATTTAATGCTGCATTATTTAAAACAGTTAGGATACCAGTGCTAGGGTGTACCGTAGCAACATTGATATTACTACTAGCCCATGTCAAGTTTCCGCTTAAATAATCTGCTAGTGTAACCCCTGTTACTGTCTCGCCATTGGTTAATAAACCACTGCTAACATCCGCATCAAGGGTTAAGCCATTGGGAATACTGATATCGTCTGACGATAAAACGATTGAATTTAATACCGCGGGCACAGCCGTAAGGCTAATCTCATTGGTAATAGGGGGCTTACCCGCCACGGTTATTGTGGCTATCATTTTTGCTATGCCAGAATCTGCAACAACCGTTACTATGCCAGTGTCTGCATCAATGCTGGCAATACTTGTCTGCGAACTTGACCATTTTAATCCCGCAGCCAATACGCTAGCACTCGCTGCTGAACCATCGGTCATTACACCACTGTCCACAGTCATAGTTACGCTACCGTTGGTCGGTGTAGAACTTGCCCCAACGTTTTGCGGTGAAGAACTTGCACTAGGAGATAACGTAATTGAGCTCAGTATTTCTTTAATCACCCTTAGCTCAATTGAATCAGTTACCGTATCAGGAGAGCCGCTATAAGTAGGCATAGATAACGAAACTATATAAGTATCTCCCTCCTTAGCACCATCGCCGAAGGTAACTAAACCACTATTACTAACAGCCAATTTAATTGAATTAATTGCCCAAGTGATCTCTTGTGCTGAACCATCAGTACCATCTGACATTGTCAGTAACGTACCCAGTTGCACTTCGACGCCATTTACTACCGACACTGTACTTTGCGAGACCTCAGCAACGGTGATCTCAATTGCTTGTGCGCGCGCCTCTGCGACGGTGATTTCGATCTCATCGGTAATCAAAGTTTCTGAGCCCACCGAGGCCGGAGCACTTATTTTAATCGTTACCTTATCGCCTATATTTACGCCTGGATCAGAACTAACGGTTAGCACACCAGCGTCCGTTATGGTCGCTGTACCTGTGCCTTCACTGAGCCAAGTTTCTTGGGCTGGTATACCGTTATTGCCATCGGATAATAAACCGACCACATTAAGGGCTAGAATTTCACCTTTGCGTACGCTTGTATCCCTAGGAGAAATAGTTAATGCGGTTAATACCGGTGAGCCTATCGTTACCGACATTTCACCCTCAATAGTAGTACTTGAGCCCTCAAACGTAAGTGAACTCGCGGTAATAACCACAACGCTTGATACAGAAGCGGTATTACTCACTTGTATATAGCCATTGGCGTCAACGCTTACCATTGCGGGCGTATTACTTGTCCAGGTAAGTGTTAGTCCTGCTGGTAACGATTTTTCATCTGACATAACAATGGTTGAATTTAACTGCAGACCCTGCCCTCTTGGTACAGATACATCACCATGTTTGATCGCTATTGACTCTACCAATGGCTCGCCAACGGTTATTGTCATACTTTGAGTAATAGTCGTTGTCGAATTCGTAACAGCATCGTCAGCGGTCACTGTAATAGTAACTGTTTCGCCAACTGTAGCATTATTAGGAATAGTTACTGTGCCATCGGTTACTAAAGCGTTACTCCCATTACTTGTTGTCCAAGACAAAGGGGTGGGTAAACCATTAGAACCATCTGATAGCAGACCAGTAGGTACAAGTGTTAATGCAGTACCACGATGAATAGTGCTACTACTTGGCGACAGGCTAATGCTCTCTAATGCTGCAGCAGCGACTGTAACTTTAAAAGAGGTGCTTTCAATAGTCGAAGAACCGGGTAACACTGGTGCCGATGCTGTGATAGTAGCAACATCACCGACATTGGCAGTGGCTGGAATCGTAACAACGCCTGTCGTTGAGTTAACCTTAGCAAAAAGTTCGTTTGAAGACGACCATGCTAAAGACGGCGCTGAAGCTGGATTTTCATCAGACATTTGCACGGTATAGACTGGGGCAATGCTTCTTCCTTTTCGCACTGAACTGTCAGGGGTACTGATAGCAATGTTTTCAAGCACAGGGTTGCCTACCGATAACACTATAAATTGAGTAATTTCGCTCATTGAACCATCTTCTACTGGCGCGGTTACCCTAATGGCTACATTTTTACCTATAGTGGCATCGTTAGGGATAGTGACTACGCCAGTACTTGCATTAACAGTTGCTATCGCATTGTCATCACTTTGCCATGTTGCGGCAACACTTGGGGGTAAGCCCACGGTATTATCTGAACGCAACGCACTTAATGTTAACGTGGTTGAATTCCCACGAGAGATCACCGTATTGCTTGCGCCAATACTCATGCTGACTAATAAGGGGGCTGCGACAGAAGCAGTAATATTGGTGGTAATTAACTCCCCAGAGCTATTCTTCTTCGGTGCTGTAATTTCAAAGTTTAACGCATCATCTATGACGGCCGTCGGTGTCACTGACACAATATTATTGTTTACTATCGGTGCATTATCACTATCAGAACTTACTATAGTTACCGCTACATTTTCAGGTAAGCCCGTAGTGCCATCTGAAAGGGTGCCTACTACAGTAATGGTAGCACTGGTACCACGAGGGATGGTGTCATCTGACAGCGATGCACTTAATGATTCAAGAACAGGTGGTTCAACGGTTATAGCAAGGGTATTACTGGTAATGACCTCTCCAGCTGCATTGGTAATAGAAGTATCAATTGATGCCTCTCCGGTGTTAACTGCAGTGATTACCCCTGTAGTTTCATTAACTGTAACAAAATCATTATTGCTATTGGTCCATATCACGTCAGGATTAATTTCTGCGGAACTCCCGTCTGAATACCATGCCGTAGCAAAGAATTGAGCGGTAGTGCCTCTGGGAATAGCACTATCAGCACTACTGAGTACTAATGACGTTATTAATGGCGCAGCAACAGTAATGGCTAAAGTATCAGCTTCTGTGCCAGTCACAGTACCCGCATCATCTTTAATATCCCAACTTGCCGTTACACTAACGGTACCTTGAGATAAACTGGTCATCACATTGTCTGAATGGCTGATGCTAGTGTCATCAAAAGTAGCCAAACTAGTTACTGTCCAGGTTAAACCTTGAGTGAACAACATGTTGTCTTCGTCGTCGCTGTAAGCTGTCGCACTGACATACACTTTATTACCTGCATAAATAGTGCCCGCAGTACGAGTAACCTCAATACGGTCTAATAATTTGACCGTCGTAAGGGTTTTTGTAAGCACTTCATCACCATCAAAGTTAGTCAAACTAGCATTGACTAACGTTGCACCTAAGCGCTCAGCGGTAAAAAGCCCTTTATTAGAGGCGGTATTTATAATTGAACCCGCTTTCTGTGTAGCAGTTTGACTTTCCAGTCCAGTTGACCAATCAACAGTTTCGGTCAAATCTTGAACACTACTATCAGAATATACCCCTTGAGCAATAAACCCCTTTTGCATATCTTTAACAAAAATAGGTGTGGTTGGTGTTATTTCAATAAACTCGAGTAACGGTGCGCCCACTTCAATCAAGTAGTCGGTTGCTATAGTTTTATTTTCACCTAATTCTTCAATATCAATTTCACAATGAATAGTTGTTTCACCAAGAGCTAGAGGGCTAAGCAAGCCTGGTAGTGTAGCTGCACTCACGTGTGCAATTTCTGGCGCGGATGATGACCAAATAACCTCATTGCTAATGTCTACAATGGTCCCGTCAGAGTAGTGCCCTTTAGCCTTAAGTTTATCGTTATCGCCTTTTAAAAATAGAGCTACCGGGCTGGGCGATGTAGTAAAGCGTGCTTGTTGTGGCTCAATAACAATACGACGAAGAACCGCGGGTTCAACCGTCACTAATGTTGTTGTGGTAATTACAGTTTGCCCTACCGGGGTATAGCTTGCCTCGACAAAAGCCGAGCCAACCGCTAATGATTTCAATACATTAGCGGTGGTTTGATTAAAGTCAGCAACAGTAGAATCAGTAGAGGTCAAAACAACATCATTGGTTATATCAATAATATTGTTATTACTATCAAAAGCTTTTGTCGTATAAGTTAGCGTGTCGCCACTGACAATCGTTTGGGTGGCTGGGCTGATTTCAATAAATTCAATTACGGGTTGGCCAATAACAAAGTCTGCTGTTGTCGTGAAGGGGGCATCGTAATCTTCATTAGTCAGCTGAACAGTCACAACACTGTCATCTGTATCTTCATTGGGTATGTCTTGAGCGGTTAATAAGCCTTTTAAGTCAGGGCTCGAATTTACAGTGATAAATGCTTTATGAGCAGTTTTAGGGATGCTCCAATTGCTGTTTTCGCTTTTTGTTATCTCTTCTTCAGTACTATCACTATAAACCGCATAGGCTTTAAGTGGCAGTTCCACACCCAGTGCAAGTTTCCATGGTTCTATACTGGTGTCAGGCTCAATACGAATACGCTCAACAATTGCGCCAACACGGTTTATACGGACACTACCCTTAATGCTATTACCTGAAACTTTTTCTATGGCGGTTATCAGCACTGCGGTTACGTCACCGGCTAACATAGTAACCAAACCAGTCTCGGCATTAACCGTCCCTACATTTGTATCTGCAGATTCCCACGCAGCGGCGTTTTCATCGGCAATAATTTTATAAGCCCCATCGGAATAAGTTCCCCACACTTCTAATTGCACACTTTTACCTGCAGGCACATTGAAACCAAAACTTTTTGCTGCTGGCGAAAGATTGATGCTTTCTAATACGGCCTCGCCAACCGCAAAATTGAAACTGGCGCTAATGTTCGTATCTGCGGCGTTATTGATCGCAGCGCTAATTAATAAGTTTGTCTCTGGTAGCGTTGGTGCTAACGCATCCGCTTTGCCACCATCAGTTCCCGTCTCGGTAATGGCTAAATAACTACTTTCAGAACTTGTCCAGATCACTTCGCTAGTAATATCAGCGGTAGAGCCATCGCTATATGAACCTTGAGCATAAAACACTGCATTCATACCACTAGCAATAGCGGTAACGTTTTCCTCACCCACACCGTCTTTGTCAACATCTATTTTTGCATTGAGCGTCAGTGCTGTCAGTAATGCTGGTTTTATAGTAAAAGCAAATTCGCCTGTTTTAACCTCGCTATTATCGTAAATATCAACATAGCTTGCTTGAATAACCACATCACCATCATTCAATAAATCAAGAGTATTGGCCGAAGTGCTCGACAGAACTATGTTACTTATATAAGCATTATCAACTGTCCACTGCACTACATTGGTCAGTGTTCGTTCACGGTCGTCGGAAAATAACCCCGTTGCTTTTAAAGGCTGGCTGTAACCTTGCCATAAACCCAATCCATCCAGGTCGGGTAATGAAACTTCCAGCGATAATAATTTCGCAGGTGTTACTAAAATATCTACTGCGCTGTTAAAGTCACCGCCATCAATGGTAATTGCTGCTGTGAGGGTGAATAATCCTAGTTGGCCAATTTCTTTATTGGCAGACACTTGGCCATCGACAATTTCAGCAAGCGAAGCAGAATTTGAGCTCCAACTAGCCCCCGGTAGGGTTTGTTCACCGCCATCACTATAAATACCTATTAATTGAAAATTATCGACCACCCCTTGTGGTAATGCTAGCGTTTCTTCGCTTATATCTATGTTATCTTGCGCCAACTTTACGCTCACCACAATCGCAGGTAATAACGTAATAACAGCAGCTTGGCTGACAATAAGTTGTTCTCTTTCATTAAGCAGGCTCGCAGTAATATCTGTTTGCCCTACTTCAAAAACAGACATCAGGTTAGATAAACTTGCGTTATTGAATGTAGCAAGGTTGTTATCACTTGATCCCCAGGTGACTTGCGTTGAAATATCAACCGTGGTGTTATCGTCGTAATTCCCAAAAGCTTGCCAATATGTTTGTTGCCCTTTGGCAAAAAATTGTTGTACAGGCACTATGTCAATCGATTGCAATACAGGTTTAATCACTGAAATTAAACGGTCAAAAGAAAGCGGTTCATCAAACCTATTTTTGATAGTCGCTGTTAAAGTAGTTTCACCTTCCACATAGGTTTCAAAAGCCATTTGCCCCAGTGCTTCGTTATAAGCAACACTGGCAAATTCATCATGGCTATTGCTAAACGTTAAATCAGTTCGTGTGGTTATGTCTTCAATCACCCCTATTGAAGACATAGCTTCAACGATAAAATATTCGGTGTTGAATATCGATATAACCGGTTTTTCTTCATCGACAATAGGATTTACTGGTTTAATATTAAGTGATTCTAAAATTGGTGAGCTTACGGATACCGATATGGTGTTAGTGGTAATTTCTACGCCGTAGCCATTATCAATCAGGCCAGTAATAGCAACTTCGCCTACTGCTAAGGTTTCAATTTCACCATTTTCACTAATATTAACAATACCTGTTTGGCTCATCACCCAAGTGACACCGCCAATAATAGCCTGCGTGTTTTGATTTGTGTATATGGCTAACGCTTCGATGGTTGATTTTCTGCCTAATGGAATGTCAGCAGCATTGGTAATATTCAGTTCAACAATCGCAGCAGGGGTAACATTAACCTCAACACTTGTTTGAATTGTGTCGCCAAATTCATTCGTTGTGGCGGCACTAACCTGAGTTGTGCCAACAGTGATAGCTTTAACAACGCCATTTGAAGAGACATTAGCTAAATCACTATTTTCTAATCCCCAGGTAATATTGTCATTAATAGCCCTGGTACTGTTATCACTGTAACTGCCAGTTACCGAAAACGTCAGCTCTTTCCCTTGGTAAATACTGCCACCATCAGGTGTAATTTCAATAGATTCAAGTAATGCTGGTGCAATAGTAATCGATGTAGTCATCATATTTTTACTATTGCTAGCCGTTAATGTGATCACACCAGGGTCAATGGTCAATAATTCAATTTGGTAACCTTGTTCAAACGACAGACTTGCCAACGTAGGAGCATCAATTGTCCAAACATATTCATCTAATTCAAATGTTTGGTTATCCTCACCAATATTTGCACTTAAATCTTGGATACCTGTTGCTTTATTAAACACCCCTAGTGTAAAAGTATTTCCTTCGCGAATAATACTTTCTGATGTTATTAAACGTATCTCTAAGTCTTCTGCATTTAACGCTTCTTCACCGCCACAACCTGTCAACAATAGGGCCATCAAAATGATGGAGAAATAAGTTACTGCACTTTTGGAGGTGTTTTTAATCCAAGTCATTATTATTTTTTTCCATTGTTAACTTAGTCAAATGCTTTTTAATACGTTTCAAATGCTTTTTAATACGTTTCAAATGTCATGTTATAGATAAGCTCTTCAGCATTGTCTGGCATTTCTTTGATCATATTATGATAACTTTTCCCAATTTGATAGGAAAGGTAAACCGTTGTATCTGGCCAATAACGTGTAACGTTTATGCGCGTGTCTTTTATTTCCCAACTAAA
This sequence comes from Colwellia sp. MB02u-10, assembly GCF_014077185.1. NCBI lineage: Bacteria > Pseudomonadati > Pseudomonadota > Gammaproteobacteria > Alteromonadales > Colwelliaceae > Colwellia > Colwellia sp. MB02u-10. The sequence continues at coordinate 25,435 of NZ_JACGVK010000071.1, read as the reverse complement.
CTGTACTTTTCCAAAGTTTAAATCACCTTGTCTATCAAGGGGTGTTCCATACTTTTTAGTGATCATTTCAATAATCGACAGCACAAAACTTGGGTCATTTTGCGAGGGAAAGCGATACTCTAAAGAAGCTATTTGATCTGTTTGCAAGCTGTACCCCACAAACAACCTATCCGTTTTATCTAATAATTTAGACGATTCATAAATATCAAACCAATAATGATCTCGTTCACGTAAGGTGGTTGCCGCATTACTTTTAAGCTTTGCACGCATAGCATCACGCGTAGTGATAGCTAAAGTGGTTCCGTATAAAATAAGAGAATTATCGAAAGTTTCTATTTGTTGCTCTAAAAAGGGCAAACGCTGTTGAGAAGGAAAATAACCTTGGTTAGCCGCCTTACTGTGCCAAAACAAAGCTTCTTCTAAATTGAGCAAGGTGCCAATCCCTTGTTCATTAAGCAAACCTAAATTATATTGTGCATCAATCACTTCTTGATTAGCCGCATCGGTATACCATTTAAAGGCTAATTCATTATTTTGTTCTACACCTTTACCCCGTAGGTACAGTGCTGCTAAATTATTTTGTGCGGCTCCATGCCCTTGCTCTGCCGATAAGCTATACCATTTAAAGGCTTGTTGTAAATTAAGCTCAGGTGAATTAGATTCCGTGTATACCGCCATTAAATCAGACGATAAGGGTACCGAACCACTTTCGTACAACAAACCGAGGTTAAATTGAGCACCGGCATGAGATTGCCTTGCTGCAGACAGTAACCAACGTATGCCTTGATCATAATTTTGTTCAATTCGCTGTCCGGCAATATAAAGTTTACCTAATTCAAATTGCGCTTGGGCATAATCTTTGCTGGCACTACGTTGCAGCCAAATGGCCCCTTGCCTGAAATCAACCGGCATCCCCAGACCATTGAGGTACATAACACCTATTTGATATTCGGCTATAGGGTCATTGTCTTTAGCCAGTGGATACCATTCAACTAAGGCATCACTGTATCTTTCGTCGTTAAAAGCAGCGAGCCCTTTATCAAAGTCACCCTCAAAACCTAGGTCATATAAAGGGTCAAGCATTTCAAAGTCAGGCAATACATCTATAAAGCCATCGGTTGATTGAACGACCCTTTCAGGTGCATTTTCACTCGTGCTTGATGTATCACTTTGCCACCATAAATTAGCACAACCTGAAAGTGTTGAGCTAACCAAGGCAGTAATCATTAAACAAGCTATATTGTTAATTTTCATATATTACTACTTATTTATAATTACGCGACTTGCGCGCTGTCAGACAACCCAATAGACAGTTTCCATTGAATATCTCTAATGACATGGTCACATTGCTGTAAAAAGGCAATAAAAATTTGGCTGTTACTCATACCATGTTCGGTCGCAACAATGATCCCTTCTTGTTTGATTTTGCGTACCTCAGACAGACGACGCATTAACAAACGATAATCTTTGGTATCTGCTTGTTGTTGATCTAGTTGGTTAATATCTTCGAGTAACTTCTGAATACGTTGTAATCGGTTATTTTGCTCAGTGGCTGTGCGCGCTTGCTGATAATCATTCCAACGTGATTTTGCGCCATATAAAAACACGACAAGACACAAGATGATCCATTTATAATTCCAAAGCTTTAGTAAGGTATCTAATATATTAGCTTTTACCGCACCATAAGGGTTGTATACATGTTTTGCTGCTTGATGCGTTGTTAAGCTTGGCCACTGACCACCTGTTTTTTTCACCCATTCATTCACTAAAGGGTATTGCTCGGTTAATTCTTTCGTTAATAGCGTTTGTATCACCGTTTCTACCAAGCCATTCGAGGCATCTGCTCTAGTCACTATGATTGAATCTGTCTTGACCATACCTATCCATTCTCGTGGTAATGGCCCTATCGGTGAGGGGTACATGCCGGCATGTAATAAATCACTTTCTAAATAAGGTGAAGTACTGGCAATAGCTTCTGAGGCGGTAGTATCTAATAATTTAAAATTACCACTGGCCATTAATTTACGCAAATAAGTATCATTAGTGCTACTGGTAATAATAGCGCCATCAAGGTCACGCCCTTCTAATAACTCTAAATGTGACAATTGGTTATTTCTTAATGTTTGCACTTCGATACGATAATGCTCTAGCAGCTTAAGGGCATTGATACGGTGGTCACTTTCTAAGATCCCTAATGAAATCTTGTGTCCAACCAAATCATTGATACTATTGATATGACTGTCTATTTTAACCACAACATGTAGATAATTTTTAGCGATAGGAGCAATCACCACTAAGTTAGTCATGTCAGCTACCGCAGGAGATAAAATAGCGATGTCAGCTGCACCACCCTGCACGGCTCCACGATTAAAAGCAGAGTCTTTACTGACAATTAACTCTACTTTGTAATCACTGTGTTTCTCAATGGCTTGTTTTAAGTTATTACCCACTGAGTACAAGTAGCTACCTCTTTCACCCGTTGCTATGCGCATGATATTACTATGGTTACTTTGTAAATAACCAATATAAATAACACCAGCGATAGCGGCTAACATCAAACTCCAATTTATAAATGGACGGATCTGATAAAATCGCATCTTATACTTCCTTTAGTAAGGTTTTGAAAAATATTCAATAGGTTGATTAAGCTAAAATCATTAACTTAACCTGAGATGGTGTCAAGGTAACGCCAAAAGCGCCGGGCATCATACCATTTTGTCCAGACAAGCCTAGCATTTTATTGGAAGGTAAACCGCCCATAAAGGTTTTAACACTCCCTAGCAATTGCTTTTGTGGCCCCATCATCATGCCGGACAACGGGTTCATCATGGCCCCAGTAGAGTCACCTGTGCTCATTGGGGTAATGGTCATCATATTATGATTGGGCATAGCCAAAGTCAGTACTGTGAACTGTGACGGAATACCCATAGTAGACATTGATATATTAGGGTAAGGAATTGGCACTGGAATAGGCCCGGCCGGTGAAGGTATCGGGGTTAAACAAACATCAGGCATAGCCATACTCATACTGCCCATTTGTGTAGTCGCAAAAACCATTTTATTTCCTTGTGCTATTGTTAACCCATATGAATTCGTTCGCCGTCAATTTTAACGTCTTTTCTTGCCGTTATAACTGCATCGCGCGAACGAATAGAGAGGGTTTTGCCAATCGTTTGTAAAAAATTCAAGCTAGTTTGTTGATCTAGCCCTTCAACGGTTTTAAAACTATTTTTAATGCGTTGCGTTAAACGCTCGGTGACTAAATTCATCGCACTGCTAAACGAGTTAACTTCGCGCCACTGGCTTACTGCTTTATCGCCCATCACTGAACACTCGTTGGCTTGAATGTTCATTTTCGCGGTAGTAACGCCAATTTCGCTTGAGGTGAGTTGGGTTTTTGACGCGCTCGTTAATGATATTTGCTCAGTAGCAACTAAGTTAATAGCGCCCACTTTTGCCTCTAAGGCAACATCTCCCGGAAAGGCAAGGGTCATGTTGTTGGTCTCGGGGCGTTCAATTATTGCTAAAATATAGTGTTCATTGCCACTAATATTACTGATTAGCACCTTGTCACCCAGCATGGGTTGCACTAAACAGCTGTAGGCTTTACTTGCGCGAAAAACACCGCGCTCAGATAACACCATGTAATCAGTGCCAAAACCGCCTTGAATTATCGCCAACTCGTTTTCTGTTGCATTTTTTGCTGTTGCTTGTTGCTTTATTGGTAATACATTTGCCATGGTTATTTCTCCCTTGGTCGCAATTTATTTTCTCGGCAAAGGTTTGTTGTTTACCCCTGCTCATTTAGCTACTGTAGTGCTAACTCTTTACTGCTAGCTATGTGCTGCTAACTACCATTTTTCTGCTTTTTTCTTGGTTTCATCAGTTTCTTTAGCAAGGTGCCTGCTGGCATTTCGCCAATTGGTTTTCTCTTCAATAATTTCGTGTAAATTAGTGGTAAATAAGTTTACATTGGTAAAATCAGCCTCGGTTAATATCGCATGGCTAAAATCAGCATAGGTAAAGTCTGCCCCGGTAAATACACCGCCGGTACAATCGGTTTTCACCATCAGCGTTTGCTCGGCATAAACATTGGTAAAATTAACCTTAGTTAATATCGCCTCTTGCAGTAACGCTTGGAGCATTTTTGCATTTTCAAAATTCGCTTGGTGTAAGGTCGCTTTAATAAAATTCGCTTGTTTGGCAAGCGCATGAGAAAAATTTGCTTGGCTTAAATCTGCCGACATAAAGCCCGCTTGGCTAATGTCCATATGGCTAAAGTTGGCCCCCACTAAAATACTTTCTTGAAACTGGGGTTTGATCATTTTTAGTTTGGTAAAGTCGTAATCGGTAAAATCGGCTTTCATAAAAAAGGGCAGTTCAAGTTTTGCGTCGGTAAATACAATGCCTTTTACTTTGCATTCAATAAAATTGGCACGAAACACATCAGCTTTTGAAAAATCACAAGCGGTTAAATCGCCATTAATAAATGAACTCTGGTTTAACTTAGCGCCGATAAATTTTGCCGTGTTAAGCTTGGGGTTGATAAAACTGGTGTTCTCTAAATTGGCATTGGATAAGTCGGCCTGAGCAAAATTAGCATCAATAAAATTGGCCAGTCGTAAATCACAGCCCTTTATACTAATACCTTCGCCATTAGGTTCAATAAAGTTGGCAAGAATTAAATTGGCATTATCTAATTTAGCATTGGTAAAGGTACAATTAATAAAGTTACATTCTTTAAGCTTTGCCCCAGTTAAGTTGGCATTGGTAAAATTTACCGCTTGAAAAGTACCACCGCCTAAATCAGCCTGTTGATAATCACCGTTTGATAAATCTTGCTCATTAATTAATGGTTCGCCGCCTTTTACCGCTTGTTCTAATTCATGTTTTAACATTTATGGCCGCCAATCTTTTAAAATGGTTTGGTCAAGATTCGCGTCTTTATAGCTATTATCGCCTAAGGTACAATCGAGAAAGTTAACGCAATATAAGTTGGCGCCATCAAATTTAGCGCCCACTAAATAAGCTTTATATAAGGAGCCTTCCATTAAATTAAGTTGGCGCATATCGGCATTTTTACACTGCGATTTATGAAATTGCGTGCGGTACGCCTTTGCCCCAACAAACTTACTATTGGCTAGCTCTGCGCCACTGAAGTCTGCCTCGGCTAATTGTGCGTTAGAGAAGTCACACTCGTTTAACTGGTTTTCACGTAAACAAGACTGGCTTAAGTTGGCGCCAGTAAAGTTACTGTTATTTAACTGACAACCGCCAACAAAACGGCTGTTGATCATTTGTGCTTGGCTAAAGTTACTGTCGTTAGCTTGTGCTTCAACAAAATTTGCGCCGTCTAAGGTTGCTTGGCTAAAGTTTGCTTGCACTAGAATGGGTTTCACCATGTTCACTTGGCTTAAATCACTGCCGATAAACGAGCAGTGGTTAAATACAGGGTTAATAAAATTACATTGTTTGAGCACAGCGCCATCAAAAACGGTTTGTTCAAACGTGGTGTCTAAAAAGTTAAGCTCGGCCATGTCGCAGCGCATCAGCTTGGTACGGGTTAAATTTGAACCGCCGAGTTGCCCTTTGGTTAAATTTGCCTCGCTCAAGTCTGCATCGGTTAAATTGGCAGCGCCAATATTGGCGCCAGCGCAATTTGCTTGAGTTAAATTGGCATTGGTTAAATTGGCTCCGGCTAAAATAGCGCCGGTTAAATTCGCCTTGGTTAAATCACAATCAGTAAAGTTCACCCCTTCAAGATAACAGCCGGTTAAATCAATACCCGCTAAGTTTTCTCCGCTTAAATCAATACAAGCATAATCACCGTTAACTAAAGACTCACCTTGATTGAGTTTTTGTAGAAACTCGGTTTTTAAAGCGACTTCTTGCTCTGGGTGTGGTGAGCGACTCGTTGGCATTAAATGTGCGCCCATGGCATAGGTTTCTTTTAAACGTACTTCAGCGTCTAACAGTTTCGCTTCAATATTCTCAATATCAAGAGCAATGTTAGGCAATTGTTCTTCAGGTACGCCTTGCTCGCGTAATACTTCAATTTGCTTAGTTGCGTTTGCTACTTGTTTTTTTATCTCGAGCAATTGCCCAGATATATCAGTACGTGGCCACATCGGGGGTAGATCTATCTCGATAACGGCTTTTTCCATTTTCGCAATCGCATCGATAAATAAATGCGCATCGGGCATGGTTTTTAATTTAATAGCTTCGGCTTTAACTTGTGCTTTCGCCTCTGCTTTTTTCTGTTCGGCCATCTCTTCTGTATAGGCTTTTATTTCGTCCATGACAGATAAATCGATATTAAAAATATCAATATTTTCTGGGTCGGTCACCATGCCTGGGGCCATTTTTTCCATTAGCGCTTCTATTTTTAACTGCTCTGGTGCTTTTTCAGGGTTATTTATTTTATCAATATAAGGGGTTGGGTCGACCCCTGCGGCCTTACACTGCTCAATAATTTGCTGTTTAGCATCGTCAACTTGTAACATAGCTTCGGCTGTTTTAGCCTTAGCAAATTCGTCCATATTGGCTTTACCGAGCATTTCAAGGGGAAAGTCATATTCGTCTTGAATTTGTTTAAAGCCGCAACTCATGCCCTCTGCGATTAATGGTGAGCTAAACAAGGCATATTTATAGCCGTGCTCAGGGTCTAACCTTTTGGTCAGTTGGTCTTGATAATGTGCTAAAGAGCGGGGCGTATCACTACGATTTTCACAGGCCAGTAATAGCGCGCTAATATCACAACCATCATCACTATAACCTTCGATAGTACCGCGATAGATCATTACCCCCACGGCCGCATTAGGGAATAACCATAGTGTGTCTAACTTGGTTTTTATCTCGGTAAACTCAGTTTGATAATCGCCAGTCAGTTGTTGCTGTTCGTCTTTTACCGGTACACTTTGGTTAACAAAAGCGCGACCATAAATGGCGGGCAAGGTGCCAGATAGGGTTTGATGCTGAGCATGCATATGACTAATGTAAAAATGCTCATCACCTTGAAAGAAACCCTTCAGCCATTGGTCCTGGGCAGCATCGTTAAAATATAACCAGTCAATGTCGTTGGCGAGACCGGGCATTTGGTTATCCAAGTAAGCTTGGTCGTAGGTGCCAGCAAGCGACAAGCGTTGTTGCCACATAATGTCGATGCGGCCAAAACTCGCGGGCGCTGCTTGTTTAGAGCTTGAAGTCAGTAAGTTATTTTTATATTCAATATTCGGTAAAAATTGCCGTTCGCCCAATTCCGTTTCAACTGTTTTAAAGCCTTTACCTTCGGGGTTAAAGGCATAGCCTTCGCCACCATAGGCGTTTGAATAGTTGATGGTCAAGCTACTGAAGGGCTCAGCCGAGCTAATGCCAATGCCCGCCCCCAATAATTTATACCAGCGACGGTCGCCAAACACCGCCAACTCTTTGTCGACTTGTGCCTGCCATTGCCCGTGCTGGTCTTGGCGTGAAATTTTTAAATGCACCGAGCCCGCGGCAACGGATTTATTATGTGGGGCAATAAAATCACCAGCGACTAATACTTCACCGCAGGTTTTAGGCATAGCAGCATCAAAAATATCGTCGCCGATTTGCTCGCCGACCATTTCCCAGAGTTTTTGCTCGAGTAAAATTTCGCCGTCTACCATTGAGAAGGCAATAGGGATAGAGACAGCAAATACATCTTTTTCCAAATAAGTAAAAGACTTATGCAGCACAGCGAGTTGTAGGGGTTTAATAATTTGCATCTATAGTAACTTTAATCCTGCGGGGCTTATTAACATGGGATAGTTATCAATACTTACAACCCCACTGGCAATACAATTTAATGCACTATTAATAGTATTAACCCTGGTGCATATTGCATTTATTTTAGCTTCAATGGCTGCTGCTTTAGCTTTCACTTCCGCGGCCCCGAATTCTGCTTTGGGTCCTATCTCCAATACAGCCTTCGCACTGATATTCACATCAGTCATAGCCCCAAGAAATACATTATTAGCAATAGCTAAAGACATATCACTTTTAGCCCCTAAAAACAGATCACTAGCAGCAGCTAAACTCATCGAAGAAGTAGCACCCATCATCATTTCATCTTTAAGGCCATAATAGCGATCGTTGGTATAGTTACTACCGCCGATCTTTCCAAAGACACTTGTGGCATTACCATGAATTTCTTCATAACTATCACCATAGTGATAGTCATAAGTCTTTCCATAGGTTTGTGATTCAGCCTTGCCCACTACAGATATTTCAATTGTCTTATCGCACTTTGTGTAATCATATGAATTGGCGTAGGTTTTTTCTACTGCTTCGGTACCTTCCCGCTCAATTTCAACGTCCTTGCCTGTTATCTTTTGCCACTGCGGCCCAGCTTCATCGGCCGCATCCTCATCGGCTATTCTATTAACTTCTGTACTTTGATCGCCATGATTTTCTACATAGCTATTTCCCAAGTTGTAATTCCAATAACCACCAAAATCAAAAATATTACCTTCTTGAATATTAAAAGTATTATGTTTAGCTACACTAGTTTGACTTTTATTATCAAGTAAATCATTAGCTTCTATCTCAGTTAAGTTACGATCAAACTTTTTATACTTACCATCAGGACCTATAGTGAAACTTTGGTAACCAGTCATCTTACGTGTAAGTAAGTCTGGTAAACTTAACACCAGCCTTGCAGCATCAACCTCAGTTTGCTCATGCGACAAATATTCACCTAATTGACTATTTACAGTTTGATTGTATTTTATGTGAGTTGCCTCAGTTTTATCGTAACTATCCTCAGCGCCATTGGAGGTTTCTCCATCGCGTAAAGTACTGTCGTCTTGACACAAAGTTACGTCTCTATCGGCGCCAAAAGAGAAACATTTATCGCCAGGCGAATTAAAGCGATATTCATTACCCTGTTCAAAAATATATTTATCACCTATTGTTCGATCTATAAGGTAATAGCCTGATAATTCAATCTCTCTTGTCATCAGCTTATCACCTGGTAAAGTCATAAGTTTATTATCTATAGTCAGGGTATTGAATGTATCCTGTCTGGCCGCTTTCCCGTCACCATGTTCGCTTTTTATTGGAAATTGAAAATAGCTCTGTTCATCAATAAGATCCTTGTTATCTACCAATTTTCCCGATTTGTGAGAAGAATCGGCATCTTTAAGTGCTGCTTTGTCTGACGACGCTATCTGCCCTCTGGCAATAAGAGTAATTTGCTTACCTCCGACGATTTCTTTTCGCTCTATGCCGTTAGACATGACCACAAAACCATCTCCTGGGTGATTTGCTGCCCCTAAGTGCATATAGGCTTTATTGTCACCGGTTTGGAATTTAATGCGGTTTTTGCCGTTTTTATCTTCTATTTCAATTTTGTTGCCAGAGGCAGTTTGGATCATGCTATTGGTTTGATTATCGCTGTTACTAATACTGGGCTGGGCGGCATTAGGAATAGAGCCGGCGATCACTGGGCGGTCAGGATCGCCGCCAATAAAGGTTAATAATACTTCGCCGCCTTTGCGCATCGGAAAGCTCATGCCGGCATTTGCACCAGCAAATGGCTGGCTCATGCGTAGCCAATGTGAAGACTTGCCGCCATCGCGGTTAACCCGGTCAAACGGCATAGTGACACGGTAACGGCCTTCTTCGTCAAGCTCGGCATATTCGCCATCGCCTTCAGCGTCGATAAAGGCATTGAGGGTGCCGTGAATTTCGGGGCGAGGGGTTAGCTGCGGTGAACGAAACTGGACGCTGCTCGCAATAGCAGAGAACTGATTAACATAAACACTTTGTTGCTGCGAGTTGTCATCGCTAAAATCTAATGCGCTAGGGTCACTGCCCTCATGACTAATGGTAAGCAGTAAGTATTCTTGGTTACACGTTTGGCGAAAATGCTCTTGTAGGGTGAAGTTAAAACCGCTAAGTAAGCGAATAACTGAGCTCTCGCCGTGGTAGGTTTTTTTACCTGCGCCTATTTCCTCTGCCCGTATGGTGGCTAACTGTTGCCCTTCTTCTGTGGTTTCAATATTTTGCCCCCACACATACACTTCGCTATTTTTGTTAGCATTAGGGTCGATTATCGCTTCGCCTTTAATATCGACGGTAGGAGAGTCGTCGTTGTAGTCTTTCACTAAGACTTTATAAGGCACACGTTTTTGTTGGCTAATAAAGCTATGCACGTTATTGCCAAGGTTATTTATTTCCATTGAACTGACGGGGCTATACAGCACATTGGGGGTAGCAATAGCGTCTTGGTCTAGAAGATGGTCACAAAAAATTATTTTTTCGCCAATTTCACCTTCACTAAAGTAGTAATAAATACCGTCACGCTCAAGTAGACGGGAGATAAAATCTAGATGGGTTTCACCGTATTGGCATTTATAAGGCCATTTACGGTATTCGCCTTGTAAGCCAGAAATGTCGTAGTCGACACTGGTAAAGCCCGCTTCTTTGAGCACCATTTCAATAATTTCGGGCACGGTTTTATCCAGGTATATTTCGTTGGTATGGTACAACGACAATTCCCATAACTTGGGTACTAATTTGGCACGATAAATGGTGTGATTATTGACTTGTTTAATGGCATCGAACTGGGAAATAAGCCCTTGAATAACACGGCTGTCGTCGCCGAGCTTAATGGTAAAAGTGGCTTGGGTATCTAATATATCGTCGATGTTAAGGTCGGCATTGTCAGATTTTAATTCTATAAGAAATTCATAGGGTATAGAAATCCCTTCGTTACCGGTAAAGTTGATCACTTTAATCTTGTCGTCGGCGGTTAACGCCGCGTGCTCAAAGGTAAATGCTATAAATTGGGTCATATTTCATCTCTGGCTAACGTAGCCTGTTACCGGTTAATAAAGTGTTACTGTAAGTTTAAGGTGCTTACAAGCAAGTTACTTGGCTGTTCTACCTGTTGCTTGGCTGGTTGGTTTAATAACCAAGTGTCGTAACCAAGTTGACACCACTGACTTTGCCCTAACGACACCCCTTGTGCTGCATCGGAAAGTAAGGATATTTTAATATCCACTTCCAAAGGCGTCACTAGGTAGGTTTTTATTAAACTTTCGATAATACCCCATTGGGTTTTGTCATTCACTATATGGTCAAAATCGTGCTGTGATAACGGCCCTAAATGCACGGTTATTTTGGCATTACGATCGTTAAGCTGGTCACCCAACAAGGCACTACTGCCTAACTCACAGCCGTTTACTCCCAGACAGGTTAAATATTTTTCAGGAATGCTGACAACTCGTTCGACGCATTCTTCTACACTGATTTTTATGCCATTTAAAAAGCCTGAAAGTAAGGTAGTTAACCCTTGAGCCGAACGCTGTTTACTGCTTAATAAACCTATGTAGGTGAGTAGTTGGTTTGGATCCGGTAACGCTTTTTTAAGTGCTTCGTCACGACTCCCCGTTAGGGTATGTAAAAGTTGTGAAAACATGCTTTGCTGCTGCTCAACCACGGCATTTAAGGCATTATATTTTTGTTGTGCTTGTGCATAAAGCTGGTAAAGCCGCTGATGTATTATGTCTAAAAAACGACGCGCGGTCGTTTGGTCTTCTTGCTCAAGCGCGATGAGTTCATCGGTATAAAAATTAGGCAAGGGTGAAGACACCCCGTACAAACCTAAAAAGTTGGTGGTTACTTCATAGATCCCCTGTTCCGATTTGTTAACACTCACAATTTCTGCGCGCGAAAGTTCCATAGAGAGCGCTGGGCGAACCCGTATTTTTTTACTTGGGTCTTCGCCTTGTGCTATGACTATGCAATAAAGGTGCGTGATCAGTTTACTAAATGAAAACGCCGATGCATCTGACAGTATCGCTTGCTCTATTGCAGCGGTCGGTTGCCGATTTTGGCTGGCCATTGTTGGCATTCTCCGCTAAAAAAATCTTCAAAAGTTAGTTCGCTATACACATTAATTGCGGCTGTTCCGGCAAAAAATCGATCTAACACGCTACCAAAAAGGTATTTGTCGCCTATACATTCAAAATTTTCTGATTTAAGGGTGACGGTAATATTTTGGCCATGGACAAAGGCTTTATCTAACAGGCTTTCACCTGCTTTTACTGCGACATTGCTAATGGCGGCTATTTTCTTTTCATTGACTAAGCGTCCGCTTTTATCACGGTTGTCTGGTGCTATATATTGGCGCAATACTGCTTGTAGGGTTGTATGGTCGGTTATGGATAAATAATTCAACGATAGGTGTGAAATTAATTGCCATAACATGTCACCGTCAAACGGAATGTTTCTCGCTTTTGTTGGAGCAATGACATTTTTAAACGTGGCCAGTTCGGGTGTATTCGAAGTGGCAATGCAAATATCACCGGGTAGTAGTTTTTCACTTGCTTGGCTATTACTACAAACCAACTTGGCTTTTAGTATTTCGTTTTTATTAACTGGGTTGTTTGGTGGAAAAGCGAGCTTTAAATAAACATCGGGCGAATTTTTCTTACTACTTTGTTGGTAGTGTAATTCGTAGACAGCGTCGGTATTATTGGGGGAATAAAAACCACCAAACAATTGATAATTACGCGGTGCGTCCATACCACGGGCATTACTTTCGACCTGCTCAACCGAATATATTTGCTGCTGCGTTTCGTCGTTTGGTAGTAACTGGTACTCTTCGTTGTCTGGGTTAATCAGTACTGCTTGAGCGTCTTGTTCAAATAGATTAACGGCAGGCGTTGCATGTAAGACGAAGTGATCGCGGTTTAATTTAGGCAACGCATAATTTGGTTTTTTACAATCAAAATAGAGTTCAAATGAGCTACCCACACCACGACTTAACCATTGTTTGAGGTTGAGTTCGACAAATAAAAATTTCTGCGGAAAAAGAAAATATTGTTGTAGCAAATCAAACGCGGGCATCATACCTTTGGGTTGTGGGTACAAACTTTGCGAGGGTTCAAACCCCGTTGCCACTAGGTTACTTGGTGCAAGGTAGCTTTCACCATTGGCTTTTATTCGAATGCCGGTGAGTTGATTCAGTAACAGTGAATACATGTCGCTTGCATCGCTATATTCTCCGCCTAAGTAGAACCTGACTTTGTCAAAGTCGAGTTGGTCAAGCGTTTGATTAATGAGATCAAAAGACAACTTTATGGTGACACCACTCGTGCCTTTTTGATCAGCACTACTGACGTTTGTTAATTTAATCGGCAGTAAGGTGATGCTTTCTGTGGTTCTAAAGCGAGCAATACCTTGCTCAGTTTCTTTTGAGTCAATATAAGTGTTGGCACTAATTTCAAGGGGTTTGGCGACACTTGGTTTGGGTTCAAACGCCATAATCGTTGCACTTGCCATGGGACGAATATATTGCGGGCAAACAATTTGCGCTAAGCTCAATAAAAGCTTGGGAAATTGGCTGTCTAATTCTTGGCGAATATTGGCCGTTAAAAAAGCAACACCTTGTAATATTCGGCTGGTGTCTGGATCAGTATTGAGACTCATCACGGCTTTATTTAACGACGGATTGTCTTGCGCAAAATCTTCTGCAATTTCTTTGAGCAATCGAATTTCTTGTTTGTAATAATCAGTTAACACAATATAACCTAACCTATCAAATCAAAAGTAAAGCTGCCATCGGCAAGCAATAAACCACTAATAGTTATCATCCGCTTTTTTTCATCTGAGATGATATTAGCAAAAATAGATATCCCCATTGACAAATTGTCGGCTGAACTATTGCCAACTTCGACTTTAGTGTCATATATGCGCGGTTCGTAATTTTTTATTTGTTCTAAAATTATTTTTGCTACTTTTTCAGCTGGCATTGCCTGAGCACTACCTGGCCCACTGGAAAAATTTGGAACGCCAAAATTTGGATCTATTGGCACACTGCCACGAGTAGTGTTGAGCAAGTTTGTTATATACTTACGAATAGAATTCAGCGTTAAATCTTGCGACTGCTGTTGTCTGCGCTGATCGTCGGATAAGTCATACGCACTTAATTTGCCGAGTAGCCTTAACGATTCCATCAGATTATTGCGCTCCTTTGGCGGTAATTTCATATTCTACTTCGCTTTCATTACCCCAGCTCCACAGAATGTGCTCATAACTAAAGACAACATCTTCCATGATCCTGAATTCGTTTTCATTATTTTCAAAAAAATGCGGCGACCAACTATTAATCTTGGTAAGAAGGGCATTTTTTAGTGTTACTTTATACGCTAACTCTCTGATACCGGTATTACTATGCTGGTACCATGAAAATATAACTTCAGATAACACTTCCCTTGTACAAAGTGCCTGCGCAAGTTTAGGTGAGCTTCGATCTTTTAGTTTGTTAATTTTAATGCCACCGTGAATAGTTTGTCCTGCACTGACTTGTTGCAAGGATCCGCTAGGCACCTCGACTTGGTGGTCAAATTTCAATATTTCAATTTCATCCATATTGATTTCATGGGTAGAAGAACCTTCAATCGCGCCTTGTACTGTACCAGTGATGGTTAGAAATCCGAGCATTGCCATAATACTTCCTTATCGCTTTAAGTCATTTGCAGACAATGATAATGATAAAACGAAATCGTTCCCCATGTACTTCATGTGGGGGGTAACAGTTAAGTTTAATTGGTGGTGTCCATCTTGTTTAGCTTTATCGAGTATCACTTCTGCTTTCTTGAGTGGTTTTCTGCTGCGCACTCCAGGTGCCGGGGTTTCAACATCTGATATGTATTGCTTTAACCAACGGTTAAGTTCAATTTGTACTTCACTAATACTGACTAACGAACCAATGCTTTCGCGTTGAACCACTTTTAAATAATGAGCAATACGCGCTATAACAAATAAATAGCTTAACTGCGCCTCCACTTGTGCATTTAAAACTTGTTCAGATGTTCTCGTATTAGGGATTGATAAACTTCCCCAACGCACTGAATTACCACTATTGAAGAATATATTGTTAGTGCGCTTATTCACTGACAATGACAATAAACCTAAAGAAGTTAATTGTTGAATTTTTTGTTCTGTTAAGACACATTCAACGGCGTAATCTGGGAAAGCATTCATACCATTTTGCTGACTCGCTAACTGTATGTTACCGCCATCAACACCACAAATATCACTACATATACCATGTTTAGCAAAGCTTGTGATTAAGCATTGAGCGTACGCAAACGAAGCATTTCCCAATAAAACGTTTTTGGTATTAATACGGGTATTCTCTTCATAAGGCATAGGCCCTAAAATACCTGAGCCATATTTATAACCTGCGCGAAGTCTTATTCTTGGTAGTGCTAACCCCACATAAGACGAGTTAATTTCTTGTTGAAAATTCCGCCATTTAATGTACTTTGCTGATGAAGACAGCTCAACAATATCATTAATATTAGTTAATTGGGTAAAATCACTACTACCAAAAAAGCGTGGTGACAAACCACCAATAAAAGGCACATGAGCCGATATTGAAATTCGCGCTATGGTTCTTAAAAAAGTCAGATCTTGAATGCCGGCGCCAAACTCATAATCCGCAATCATCGCAGTATAAGGTTGACCACCAAATTGTGCATACTCTTGAAAGTAAACTATATCAAAAAGAAGACTTTCTTTGATGTCGCGGTTTGCGATGAAGTTTTCTTCTAATTGTTCATGACTAATATCTAAAATATCAATTAAAACATTGTCAACCTTATGTGCCACAGTGACTAATTGATGTAAATTACGCCATATACCTTCTATTTTTTGAAATTGTTCGTGATGTAAAATCACATCAAGTATGTTGTACATATGTTCATTTATATCGTAAAGAACAAAGGTCAACTCGACTTCATTGATGTTATCAATATCTATTTCACATTGTTTTAGTAATGTTTTTTCTTGAGCTGTTAGTGTTTCTGATAATACGGCTTGTGCCTCGACCTGTAATTTAAGATCAGCCATTAATTGTAAATGCGCCATTAAATAAGGCACACTTTCAATAAGTTGTTCAGGTTCAAAGCTCTTTAGCGATTGAAAGACAATATCAACATCAATGTAGTTGATTTGGCCATTATCGTCTGCTAGCGCAATATCTAAACTGATATTAACTTTATGACTTTTGATGACTTTATCAAAATTATTGAGATCAATAGCCGTTGGTTTCAGTGACTCTATCTCGCGGTCACTGTCAGCATTGCTAAAGTCGCCTAGTATCAACAGTTTAAATGGCAGTTCAATCTCTTTGTTTTCTTCAAGAGATTGATAACTGAATTTAAATTGATCCCACAATAAGTTATTTTCGAAATCTATCATTGGACTATTGATGCTGATAACGAACTTTGATTATCTGGCCAACAACCTGCAATTTCCCTTGGTATAGCAATTTGTTTACTTTTAAGTGCTTGCAATAGAGAGTTTTGGCCATCAATACGGTATTTAATATCCATAAAGCTGATACCCGCCTCTCTCAATCGATCACTTTCTCTTGGAAAATCATCTGGGGTAAAACGTTTTTGTCCTGTTTTAAAGTCAGCTAAGAAGTTAGGAAAGCCAAGTTCGCCATCATAAGCATGCTCTAATCTAAAACGACCAATATTGATCACTAAATTGACTTTACTGCATGACTCTGTCCATTCGAATAACTCGCTATTAGCAAAGTTTTTATTCACTAATGCCGTCGAACCTGATGCACATTGCATTTCGATAGACGTTTCTTTAATAACATATTTGCTGTCTAAGTTAGTGCTTGAGGGTAATGTTGCCAAATGTACGGGGTAAACCGCTTGTTTGGCTTGTTTTCCATCTTTAGCTCTTGCTGCAAACTCAAGAAATTCGCTACTAATGGGATAAGGTATTTGCCCCACTTTACTGGCTACATAACCTGCACCAAAACGCTCACTAACAAAAGGGGCTAATTGATTTTCAAGGAATGGCCATAACAACCCTTCTGCACCAAAAGCAAGCCCTGGTAATTTATATTCAGCTACACCCTCAAGATTTGTTAAGAATTCATTAGTCCAAGTATCTTGTAACTTACATGATGATTCAGACATCATGTAATCTTGCATAAAATGAATTCCCCCCGAATACAACTTCCAAAAAGATTCATTTTCGTTATTTTCTTTCCCGATAATCGCTTGTAATTTTTTCAAGCTGGTATAAGCCATTGATAAATTACTTTCGCCTTCCGCCGGATTGTCAGGATTCATATACAAGCCAGAAATAGCGTCATACGATACAGAGCGAACTTCAGCGCTATAGACAAAATTAGTTAATGCTAAGCGGTAGTCACCTAATAATTTCCCTGCTTCCTCGAGTCGCATTTGTCGTTCATCAACCGTTGGGCCACCACCTTTGTTCATTTTCTTTTTAGCTTTTAAACCTTTTTTGCCAGATTTAGCCAAGGCTTTACCTAAGGGGCCAGCTTTACCGACTAATTTTAAAGCCATCTTATTAATCATTTTGCTATTACCGTCTGTTTTTTCTTCAGGTGCATAAGCAAGCATTTCTTGATAAAAGAACAACAACCCACCCCAAGCTGGTAACTGCGGATCATCTTTATATGGCGCTATTTGATCACTAACTAACTGCATGGCATTAAAAAACAAATTACGCCCCGTCGCTAGATTATTTACAATCGTTAACCATTCACTACGGTTATTCAGCTTTTGTGAACCATTATCAAAGGTTTCAGCAAAGTGCTCCCAGTTATCAAAGTATATTTTTTTATATTGTTCTTCAAAGCCAGGTAATATCTTCGCAAGAAAATCATCATAACGCTGAGTTGCTTTAATTTGCGTGATGAAATCATCAATAACTTCTTTTCCTTTAACGGTATAAGCACCGGCAATAATAGTATCTTCGTTGATAGCACCCGTGCCGACAGACCAGTAATCAGAAAGCCTCACTTCACTACTTTTAGCGACTTTATTTGCCCATGGAATAAGCCATTTTGCCAAGTCTTTACTTTTAACAAGAATATCGTTGAGTTGCTCATCTAAAAATAATACTTCTTGACGGAGCATAGCTTTATCGGTTGACCACGCTAATGACTGCAAATAAAGCGTATTAAGTTGGTCAACAACTGAGGAGTCTTGAATACCAAAAAAATCAGCATCACTATAGCTATAAGGTGCTGGCATGGTCGCTAATGTGTCATTAGATTCACCATCCATATAAGCATCTATAATGTTAATACGGCGAACGAGCGTACTGATATAGGCAACAATTTTTTCTTCTGAAACATCCGTATCTCGGGTGAAAATGTTGGCAAGTTCTTTAACAAATACTTGATCTGTTTTTTCTACTAGCCTAGCTTGAACGCGTTCCGCAAACATACCTTCTAGCTTGCCAATAAATTCTGGTGTACCTGACAAACCAAACCAAGGTACCCAAGCATTTGACTGCAATGAATTGACCATACTTCGGTATTTATACATTGCTGAAATGTTACTGGGTAATTCGGCAGATTCTTCAAAATTTCCTGCGTTTTCATTTATGACTTTATCTAATGTTGATACATCTGAGTTATAAATATAGTAAAGTGAAAATATTACCGCTGCGAAAGTTGCATTCCACGCAAATGTTTTACCTAGTCGTTTAGTTCTAGCAACTTTCTCAGAGCTAATTAAAGAACTGATCATATCGCGTTCATTTGGAATAATTTCAGTGAAAATTTTGTTAGAAAAAATACCCTTTTCTTTGCCTACAAGTTCATGCTTGGTATTCGCACCGTCTCCTACAAAATATATACCACGGAAAAATGGTGTTTTTTGATATGGGTTTGTTTGAAATAAACTTTCAGAAAAAGTCGCTATATGACGCTCGATTTTCTCCAGTTTTGTGGGTAGTAATAATAAACTTGCGCTAACGCTATCTTCCCGAATTGCTGACAGTAATAATTGCTTTAATCGTTCAGAAATGTTGCTAACAGCTTCATGAATAAAGTTAAGAACCGGTAAGTCATCGTTATTGATTTCACCTATTGGGCTGGTGAGTAATTCTCGGTTTAAGCTACTTACCCATTCTTCAACACCGGCTAATTTATCGGTCTGTGTGACTATTACGTACACTGGCACTTGAACATGCAATTGCTGCATTAATTGCTCAATGCTTTTGCGTGCTTCTATCCCTAATTCTATAAGTTTTTGACTATTATCTGCCAATAAATCATCCATAGATAAGGTAACGATTACGCCATTTACGGGCTCTTTAGGACGATGCTTCTTTAATAGACCTAATAATTCTAACCATTCCCCATTTCTATTGGCGGCACTGTCTGTTGCTAAAAACTCACCTGGCGTATCAAGAATGATCGCTTGGTTGTATAAACACCAATTAAGGCCACAGTCGGTATTTATTAATGATTTTTTATCAATGGTTGGTGATAATAAATTCGCATTTTTCAGTAGCTCTGTTTTACCACTGCCATTTTTCCCTATCATTAAATACCAAGGTAAAACATACATTGGATCACCGTGTACTTTTAAATAACTCTTTTTAAGTAATTTAGTCATACTGACAAAGTTATTCGTCAACGGTGTTTTTGCAAAGGAAAAATTGAAATTGCTGCTAGATTTTTCAGATTCTTCGACAGAAATTAATCCTTCCACTTTCTTTTTAGCGCGATAATTAATAACAATTTTACGAATAAGCAGAAAAGCAATCCATCCTACAAATATACTACCCAAGATGATTAAGCTAACGTTAAGCTCTAAGCCAGCTAATAGCCCCCCCCCGATGATAGCCACGGAAATTAAGAGCCAAATAAATACAATTAATAGAAATTTAAGAAATTTTTTCACGGCGATTACTTATATTTGTTTGTTGAATATACATTTCAGCTTAAACTGAAATAACCAAGAAGTTTGCTAAATCCATTAGCTCCTTCTTAAAATAGAAGAAACTTATTACCAATACTAAAATTGGGCCACCATAGAGTAAGCTAGAAAAATCTTTACCTAAGTGGACTTTACCTTCTGTTTTTTTACGTGCAAATGCGTTTGGAAAGAGTACATTATCCGATAACGCTTCTGCATCTACTAATAGCTGATAGTTATCTAGCTTTATGGTAGATAAGGCTGACTGAGATCCTTCTCCGTAAAACTTACCCGCAAAACCGAGCGATAAACTATAAAAATAAACCTCTCTAATATCTCGTTCTGCGGGGTTAAAAGGGTTTAGTCGATCTAGCTTGGAAAAAAAATCTACACCCGCATTTGAAGTGTCAAAATACCTTTTTTGTAACAGTTTTTTAGACCACTCTTTTCTCTTATCCCAGCATGAACTTACCAATTTTTCATCAATAAAAGCGACTGCAGCAAAAAGCGCTAGTTGATATTGCTTTTCAGAATAGCCTCCATCTGTTGCTGTACCTTTTAATGAATCAAGCAAACTAATGATATGGCTTTGTACAGAATTAAGCTCGTTGTGCGTGCCATTTTCAGCTTGAGTAATAACATCTAACGTATACCCAAAACTTGTTGTAAAACAATCTATTAATCTCATCTTATCAGCCTCTGACTAATACCATTTCAACCATAAGGTCTTCTGGTGCATCATCCCAATGAAGAGCGAATTTACCTTGTTCTTGTACCATTTTCCATTTGTCACTATCGCGATCAATGGTGAAATAAGTCACTTTCGCTCGATGTTCTAAACCTGTGGGCTGTTCAGAAAAATGTTCAAAAGTCAGACCAGGAATAGCACGATCTACATAGGTATTTACTTGACTATCAGCACCTAGTTTTGCAAAGCTATTAAAATCAGTATTAAATTCATTATAAGGTGTGTTGGTTTCTAACACTAAATACATACTATTTTGCTTGGTAAAAAACTCTCCTGGTAAATTAACACTGAACCTACCTACATCTTCTTTCTCAAAACGAACCAATAATTCGGGGCTTACGGTTAATTCATCTAATAAAGTAATGATTAACTCTTTCGCGCTACTAAAGCAGTCTGCAAGTGCTTTATGTTGATATTTTGGCAGCTTAAGATTAGTATCAGCCGATTCACCTAACAGGTTAACTTTGGTTGAAAAGGTACTTAACTCTCCAATCAGGCTGCGTAAAATTCCATATATATCAACAGGATGCGCACAGCTATTTTCTAAGTGGTGATTAATGCTCGGTGCATAGCTAGCTAATACTTTTAAAGCAGACCGGTATCTTTCAGCGACAGGATTAAACTCTGCAGCACGCGATGTTGATATGCTTTTATATTTTTCTAATTGTTTTGAACGACCCACCAGTTCATCACGAATATTTTTAAGCGTACTCATTAATACTGTTGATGCTTTGATTGCGGTACAAGGTGTTATGTAATTTGGACAAAACTTTATTTCTTCATCTTTTTGCTCAAGCGTAGCGATATGTATCAGAATATCATTATTGGTAGCCTCTGCTTCATCCCCCAATAAAAGGTTTATCGCGTACTTCATTGTTCTTAAATGTGTCGATAATTCACCTTGATGAAAGTCTTTATATTCTTCTCCCTCGACTTCCGCTATATAACGCGTATTAATAATAGGGGCGCTATCAAAATGAGGCACAACAGTTACATTGCCTTTACTATGACTCACTTTACTTAAGCCTATATAGACCTTTAATGGGGTATTTCTATCGATCCATTTCGCATCAAAATTTCTGGGCTGTAAATGTGCGTTAGCAGGATACTCAACTAAAGTACCATCTTCAAAAAGCACTTCCATTTCTTGAATATCTATTTGCCCCCTAGTTAATGCTGTTTCATCTAATTGGAGGTGAGAAAAACCCCAAGGATAATTAGAAATCTGACGCATATACTGAGCGGTGACTTGAGCTGAATGTAAAGACTCATATTGAAAATGCTGCGGCTGCAAAAACAGGCCTTGGTGCCATAGTAGTGGTTTTTGAAAGTTCACTAGTATCCCTTTAACTCTAATAGGTTAGTTTTTATTTTATTTCAAGACTTTATTTTGTTGCTATTGGGCCAACATTTGAAGCCTTGCTATTTTTGTTACACCTAAATTAACCCAAGCTTTAATTCTTGAAGCTTCACTTAGTTCTTTACTGCCAAATGGAATGAAATCATTTAACGTCATGTTTAATGCTTCATATCTATTAGCGACAGAAGGTATTTCAAAAATGCGAACACTACCTTCAGGCTTCATTTGATAATACCCTGTAACAATGGCGATAAATCGCGTTTCTTTAAAGCGATCTATCACTAATGTATCGGCTGAATTGGGTGAAATTGTTAACTCATGGGTTGAAATAATGCTTGTATCTATTTCTTCAAGAGAGAGCAGATCTCGAATTCCCGCAGGCGTTTCTGCTATACCTTTAAATGCCTTTAAATTTGATAATTGATAAACTTTTAAAAAAAGGCTGTGCGGTTTGCCCATATGCATATTTAGTTGCTGTGGTGCTGAAAATCTGAAAACTATGGCTTCGGGATCAAAATCCCATGTTGCGTATTCATTTTCAACTTCATCTGATTCTCGATAAATCCAGCGATTTGATTTGTCTTGCCATATCCAATCATTATTGGAAAGCTGAGCATTATCAACACTAATAGGCGGCTGTTCTTCGATTGTTGCATTCCATTCAGCTGTTACATTCCAGTCACCTGGCAAACTTTCGCAACCTAATACACCCAGCGCTAATGCAATCAATAAACCTAATGAGAACTTATTCATATGTTATTATTTTTCCAGTGTAAATTTTTAGCTTCTCAATAAAAGTACGCCCACTAAAAAAATTTAGTGGGCGACATATCATTAGTCGTCGAATGCAACTAAATCTATGTTTTCACCATTTGATGATGAATCTACACACTCAGTACCACAAATATCATGCTTCCAAGCTATAGCATTAAAGCTAAATTGTATTTTTTCTGTTGCCATAAAGTTATCATTTGCTGGATCCATAGCATTAGGTGAAACAGTTTCAATACTAATTAACTTCGCTTCTGCTAATTTCAGTTCGTAGTAACGCACTTGTTCACCAGCACTTGTTTCATCTGGAGAGCGATAAAACTCTACATGTACAACAAGGTCTGTAGGTTGCGATAATAATTGAGAAAGTATTGGGCTACTTTTATCAATAAGCTTAGTTATTTCAAAGTATTCATGTCGTCTCACACCCGTGACTTGACCATTACGGCGGTCAATTGGTAAAATACTTTTTTGTTCAAATGCTTGTACAAATATTTTATCTAGATGCTCTTCTTTATAATATGAACCAATACTTTCTTTAGAAGAAGCGCCTTCTGTAAGGTTATTACCTTCTGCATCTTCAATTGTTACGTATATTTCATTAGCCATTTTTAACTTCCTTAATAATTAATTCACTATTTTCTTAACTAAACCCTACAGGGCTTAATGCATTAAGAACGATCCAACATACCACTTAAAGATAAAGTAAAGTTAGCACCCATAAATTTAAAGTGTGGTGTTACGTTCATTGAAACTGTGTACCAACCTGCCTCACCTTTCACTTCCGAAACTGTTAACTCAGCTCTACGAAGTGGTCGTGAACTGCGTGTTGCCGGAGATGGATTCTCTTGGTCAGCAACATAGCGACGTAGCCACTTGTTTAATTCAGTTTCAAGATCTGCTCGAGTTTTCCAACTACCTAAGTTTTCACGCTGTAAAACTTTAATATAATGAGCTAAACGACATACAATAAATAAGTAAGGTAATTGTGTGCCTAAACGAAAGTTCATTTCAGCTATTTTACCTTCCTCATCATTACCAAACTTAAGTGCTTCTTGGATAGAGTTTGATGAGAAAAATACCGCATGATCGCCACCTTTACGCAGAGATAACGGAATAAAGCCTAATTCAGCTAATTCATATTCTTTACGATCTGAAATAACAACTTCTACTGGACCACGTATTTCGTCAGTTCCGTCAACATCAACCACGTGAATAGGTAGATCTTCAACTGCACCACCAGATTGAGGACCAATAACATTTGGACACCATCTAAATTGGGCAAAACTATCAACTAAGCGGCTAGCGTAGGCGTAGGCTGCGTTACCCCACAAGTAATCCTGTTTATTGTTAATTGTTTCTTGATAATCAAAAGATCTAACGATGATGTCTTCACCGTAAGTTGGACGAAGCATGAAATTAGGTAAAGTTAATCCTAAATATCTAGAATCATCACATTCACGAAGCTTACGCCATTTAGTATATTGCGCACCCTCAAAAATAGATTCCAACTCTTTTAACGTTGGTAAATCTTCATAGTCGTCAATGCCAAAAAACTCATTACTTGCAGAAGAAATAAAGGGTGCATGCGTCATGGCCGAAATCGCACTCAAATTTTTCATGAGTTCGATATCTGGTCCTTTGTGACCGAATTGATAATCACCAATAATGACACCAAAAGGTTCACCACCAAATTGCCCATATTCATCAGTATAAATACTGTTATATAAGCCTGTTTGTGTTACTTCAGGTGCATCTTCAAAATCTTCAATTAAATCGTCTTTAGTTGCATTTAAAATTTCCACTTTAATATTTTGTGAAAAGTCAGTGCGATTAATTAAAAAGCTTAAACTGGTCCATGGGGTTTCAACCATTTTAAACTGTTCATTATGGAGAATTTCATCCATTTGGTCGCTTATGCGTTGGTCTAATTCTTCTAGTAAAGAGTCAACGAATGATTTATCGACACGAACAGTGGCCTGATCTCGGTGAAGTACTTCTTTTAATAAAACTTCAACACCCTGCTTAACAACAGGATAGCTTTCGTCATTTTGTGAAATTTTGGTAAAACCGAGAATCTGGTCAACTAATGTGCCTTCAATAACAGATTCTTTTGTGGTTGTCGTCATAACTAATCCTTAAAACTGCTAAAAAAATGGCTATTTTTCTGGGTTGATTTCTTGAATCAAACGTTCACGAATTGATTCATCAGAAATCATTGACTGTATACTCTTACGCATTTTAGGTATATTACCTATAGGCCCTTTTAATGCTTTCAATGCCGCTCTTAATTCCATTACTTTTTTAAGCTCTGGAATTTGAGCAACAAGATTATCAGGCGAGAAATCCTTTAAACATTTTGGAGTTAAATGAATATCAATTTCTTCATCAGAATTTTCAGTTAAACGATTAGGTACACTAAATGTGACATCCAAATCCATAGAAGACATGACTTCATCAAAGTTCTTTTTATTTACATTGAGAAGATCTCTTTCTTCGATAGTTCTATCATCAGGTCGATTCATAAAATCTCCCATCACAAGAACTTTCATTGGTAATTCAATCTGTACAGAAGCATCACCGACAGCTGGTTTATAGGATATATTAACCCTTTCTTTCGGAGCTACAGAGCCCCCTTTATTCTTACTCATAAACTCTCCCTAGCGGTTTAAAACTCTACTATTTGTGTTGTTCTAGCGGTTTTTAAACTCTACTATTTGTGTTGTTAGTACATATATACTATTATTTATTAGTGTATATGTACTATTGCTTATTAGTGTATATATACTATTAGTGTATATACACTAATAG
>NZ_JACGVK010000070.1:0-1770 GCF_014077185.1 Colwellia sp. MB02u-10 | reverse complement strand
AGCCCAGCCTGTGTGAAAACGTTTTGATCACTTTTTCGAATAAGCACCGAATACTTATGATCAATCAATCTCAAAACAAGATAATAAATCACTCTATATTTGCTATAATATTCATTAGGTTAATTGATTATATGTTGGCTATATGTCACGTCATATTAAAGGTTTATCTCGCTCCCAAGCAACCCTCTTTCCAGAAATGCTTGAAGATTTTGTCGCTAAAGAAAATCCTGTTAGAGTAATTGATGTATTTGTCGAGGGGTTAGATTTAGAAAACCTTGGTTTCAAAGGTGTTCAATCTAAAGCAACTGGCCGACCTGGTTATCATCCAGCCATATTACTCAAAATTTATATCTATGGTTATTTAAACCGAATTCAGTCATCACGCTGTCTAGAGCGAGAAACACAACGTAATGTTGAACTTATGTGGCTCACGGAGCGTTTATCACCAGACTTTAAAACAATCGCTGACTTTAGAAAAGATAACCATCTTGGAATTAAAAACGCCTGTAAAACGTTCGTTCAAATGTGCCATAAATTCAATATGTTTAGTGAAGCGACCGTTGCCATTGATGGTAGTAAATTTAAGGCGTCAAACAACAAAGATAAAAACTACACACCGAGTAAAATAAAGTCACATATTGAGCGAGTAGAAAAACATATTAATAAATATTTTCAGCAACTTGAACAATCAGATTCACAAGAGAACTCACCAAATAACATTGCTAATATTGAATCTAAGTTAGACTTCCTAAAACAACATCTCGTCGAACTAAAAGAGATGGAGTTAGCCGTAAATAATCATCCTGATAAACAAATATCAACGGTCGATCCAGATAGTCGCTTGATGAAAACACAGGGTATGACACGAGCGGTTTGCTATAACATACAAAGCGCTGTCGATACGAAACATCATTTAATTGTTGCTCACGAAGTCACCAATACAACCGATAGAGGCCAGTTGTGCAACATGACCAAACAGACACTTAAAGCGTTAGGGAAAAGTGTTACGACGATATTGGCAGATAAAGGTTATTACAGCCGACAAGATATTAAAGATACTCAAGATTTAGGTGTATCGACTCTTGTACCTAAAACCGATACATCAGGCTCAGAAAAGAAGGGGATTTTTAACAAGTCACTGTTTCAATACAATCAAGATAATGATGTTTATATTTGCCCCGCGGGCAATGAGCTTCAACATCGATTCAATGCGATAGAAGGAGGGTTAGATATCAAAATTTACTTCAATGGTATGGCTTGTAAAAATTGTACTATCCGAAGCCAATGTACCCGTTCTAAAAAAGACCCAAGAAGAATGAGACGTTGGATCCATGAAGCTGATATGGAAAAAATGGAAGCCTTGCTCGAAGCAACGCCTGATGCGATGCTTCAACGAAAACAAACGGTTGAACATCCCTTTGGTACGATTAAGTTGTGGGCAGGAGCCACGCACCTTTTAACAAGAGGGTTTAAAAATGTCAGTACAGAATTGAACCTGCATGTATTGGCGTATAATTTAAAAAGAATGCTCAATATATTTGGAATAGAAAAGTTGATGAAGGAAGTGATGTTGCCGTAAGAGGTAACTCTTTCCTTAAAAGACCCAAATATGTTTCAAATAGGAGCCAACATCAGCAATTTTCAACGAATAAAAAATATAAAGCATGGATATTCATAAATATCGGCTTCGCTACGCGAAGCCTTATAAAGAGCTGATATAAACCCTCAATAATGAAAACTTACAATAATTAGTTTTCACACAGGCTGAGC
>NZ_JACGVK010000069.1:0-725 GCF_014077185.1 Colwellia sp. MB02u-10 | reverse complement strand
TGAAACTATTTAACAGAATAATATTCGCTGCAGATTTTTGGTTAACCCATGACATTAATTGCCCGCTTAACGGTTGACGGACTAAAGTCCGACCTACAAAAATCGCCCAACGCTATATGATCACCTACAGCTTCTATGGGGCTTAAATGTAGCTTTGACTTTAGTCCAACAGGTTAAATGAAATTTAACTTTTTTTGCTATTGAAACTATTTAACAGAATAATATTCGCTGCAGATTTTTGGTTAACCCATGACATTAATCGCTCGCTTAACGGTTGACGGACTAAAGTCCGACCTACAAAAATAGCCCAACGCTATATGATCACCCGCAGCTTCTATGGGGCTTAAATGTAGCTTGGACTTTAGTCCATCAGGTTAAATTAAATTTAACTTTTTTTGCTATTGAAACTATTTAACAGAATAATATTCGCTGCAGATTTTTGGTTAACCCATGACATTAATTGCCGGCTTAACGGTTGACGGACTAAAGTCCGACCTACAAAAATCGCCCAACGCTATATGATCACCCGCAGCTTCTATGGGGCTTAAATGTAGCTTGGACTTTAGTCCAACAGGTTAAATGAAATTTAACTTTTTTTGCTATTGAAACTATTTAACAGAATAATATTCGCTGCAGATTTTTGGTTAACCCATGACATTAATTGCCCGCTTAACGGTTGACGGACTAAAGTCCGACCTACAAAAATCGCCCAACGCTATATGATC
>NZ_JACGVK010000068.1:0-1844 GCF_014077185.1 Colwellia sp. MB02u-10 | reverse complement strand
TACTATTGCTTATTAATATATATATACTATTGTTTATTAGTGTATATATACTATTGTTTATTAGTGTATATATTAAGGTTGATTTATATCTAAGTGAAATGAAATATGTCAACAACTCTTAGATAACTAATATAATGCATTTAGTAAACCTAAAGCACCTACTAATAAAAAGATCTCCCTGCTCAAAAAGCATACCAAATAGCTCAAAAAGCATACTACGCTAACTTAATGTGGTTGACGTGTCAAACATTTAAAATAATTAACCAACCTAAGCTCCATGGCAAAATTATTATAGATCATGCCTATGTAGATAACTTTAGATTGAACTATACTGTATGTATGCACTGCCACACTCCAAGATGCAGAATTTAGTACCTGAAAATTAGCATTAATTTCATTGGCTGAAATATTAACTATTTTAGCCAATGCTTGACTAAAAAATTTATCAATTTTATCTCTGAATCCCTTCGCGGTTGCAAAATATTTATTATGTCTGACATACTCATTCATGACTTTCCAGCGCCATCTAAAATCAAGTGAATGTGTTTATAATTCAGTGATAAATGTTGAATAGTGTCACTATTTACTTTTCCATAACACTTAACTTGAACTATCGCTAAATTATTTAAATGAATAACGCCAGCACAATACCAACTACGACGGAAAATGCCTGTTAATACCGTAATAAATAATAAAGCGATCATGCCATTTTTCATCGCGGTCATATTATTATTAGCCGCCAGCCCTCTAACAATTAAAGCGATCACCAAGGGCACAACAATCATTTGAATAATCGCTAAAAAGACTTATCCGAGTAAGGTAAGCCGTTATAATTTTGATTAATATCAAGGTTTCACAAGTCCTCGCTTTTAGAAAACGAGTGATAACGCTTAAGCAGCAAAATTTCAGAGCGCTTAAAACACACCTGTTAAATGATATAATAATTATTCATGCATTTACGTGCGCGGTACCTCGCATTATTCTAAACTGAAAGCAGGTTTATTTAGCTAGTGCGCGCATGGTAAAGTCTTTACGTAAACTTAAGAAAAAAAAATGGATATAAGCTTGTTCATATTATCGATAAGCCTAGATTTCTTTGTAAAAACCATATTCGATCCGCACAATTAAAATTATCTATGTAAACCCGTAAAACGGCCTTTATTGCAATAACCACAACAATGGAAATATTATGATCACATTAAATGCAACTATGCCTGATGGGCAACTTAAAGAATTAAAAGATGGTGAGATGATCACCCACAAAACGTCAGAACTTTTCGCTAACAAAAAAGTGGTGATGTTTGCCGTACCTGGCGCATTTACCCCAACCTGTTCAGTAACGCATTTACCTGGCTATGTGGTTTCAGCTGACGAGTTAAAAGCAAAAGGCGTTGACGCTATTATTTGCGTCGCGATTAATGACGCCTTCGTAATGTCAGCTTGGGGTAAAGCACAAAATGCTGAAAACCTGATGATGTTGGCCGATGGCGATGGTAGCTACACCAAAGCACTGGGTCTTGAAATGGACACAGCAGCGTTTGGTGGCTTACGCTCGCAACGCTATTCTATGGTGATCGACAATGGTGTTGTAACAAACTTAAACGTTGAAAAGCCTCAAGAATTTGAAATCAGTAATGCTGAAACTATTCTTAAACAGCTGTAAAAGCAATGTAATCTGCTATTAAAGCAAAAAGGGAGCAATGGCTCTAATGCCGTTCTCTTAAGGTGAACGGCATTTTTATTTCTAGCATATCGCTGTGGCCTAGGCTTCACTTGCCGAGGAAACGTTCTCTCTCGCCGAGGCGGTAAAATAAGACTTTCAGCCATATTGTAAAAATTCTTCA
>NZ_JACGVK010000067.1:0-357 GCF_014077185.1 Colwellia sp. MB02u-10 | reverse complement strand
AAAACAGCCAACTTTATTTTGTCCCTCTTTAAGTTCTTGTTATAAGTACATTACACCACTACAGTTTTGACTTTTCTAATGGCACGTACTTATTGTGGAAATATGAAGTTAAAACCAAACTTAATATAAACAAAATAATAACGATATTAACGCTAAAAAAATTAGAACCAAACAGAATTATTAACAAAGACGGTAATGTTAAAAAGATAGATTTAAATGGAACAGTGATCGGTTTATCACAGCTAGAACATTTATGGCTAACGATTGGACTGATTATTAACTTTCTAATAAAGCTAACTGACTCTTCATTGCAATGTGGACATCTGAATTTATTCACCGAACCTCCGTGTACTTATA
>NZ_JACGVK010000066.1:0-20551 GCF_014077185.1 Colwellia sp. MB02u-10 | reverse complement strand
GCAGAACAAAAGAATTTTTTATTTCATCATGACAAATGAATAATCTATAATTAAAAATTAAAAATTAAAAATTAAAAATTAAAATCATATTTCACTCGATTTGTCGGGTGAAATCATCTACCGTGCACGTTTTAGCGCCAAAGTAAGTCGTTATTGTAGTAATCTACCGGGCAAAACATGATCGTATCTCTTTTAGAAAATAAATCGTTCGTCACCGCTGTATTAGCTATCGCTATTATTACGGTAAAGTTAGTTATTACACGCTTAATTA
This sequence comes from Colwellia sp. MB02u-10, assembly GCF_014077185.1. Classification (NCBI taxonomy): domain Bacteria; kingdom Pseudomonadati; phylum Pseudomonadota; class Gammaproteobacteria; order Alteromonadales; family Colwelliaceae; genus Colwellia; species Colwellia sp. MB02u-10. Next base: position 20,280 of record NZ_JACGVK010000066.1, on the reverse strand, counting down.
GACGTCGCGCAAAAAAGAAAAAATTAGATAAACGCTTAAGCGTTAATTTACTGAATAATCTTTTCAATTTTGCACTCATTTGTGTGGTGTTTAATATCTGGTCTGTTGAGATTCAAAAGTTTGCTTTTTCAATTGCTGCATTTGTTGTGGCAATAGTGCTTGCTACACGCGAGTTTATTCAATGTCTTATTGGCTTTATTTATGTGGTATCAAATCGTCCCTTTCGAATTGGTGATTGGATACAAGTGGGTAATTATTGCGGTGAAGTAAACTCTATTGACTGGATCAATTTAACGCTATTAGAAGTTAACATCAGTAATTATCAATTTACCGGTAAAACTCTTTACATACCCAATAATCAATTGGTGGCATCGGCAATTAAAAACTTAAATTTCCTTAAACGTTATGCCGTTCATCACTTTACTATTACCCGAGATGGCAGCGTTAACCCATTTGAGTTTATTGATGCGCTAAAAATCAAAGCCAACACCTATTGTGCCGACTTTAATGATGTTGCCGTAAGATATAATCAAGTAATTGAAAGTCGATTAGACATAAAAATTGCCGGACCTGATCCTCATATTGAAGTCGCCACGTCAGAGCTTGGTGATACGCAGATTATTTTCACTATTTTTTGCCCAACCGAGCGCGCAATGGAAATTGAAAACAAACTCACCGCTGACTTCATGAACTTTTGGTTTAGTGCAAAAAGTCATAACTAATGACTATGTTTTTAAACATAAGCGCTAAGCTCGAGATACAGTTTCAGCGCTATAAAAATCAATACCTTAGCTAGTTCAGCCCTTATAGCGAATTAATATTACTTCTTATTTGCGCGTTAACTGGTTAAACTGACTTGTTTTTCAAATGGGTTGTCTGCATGTTTTTCCGCTTTATCGCACTTTTTTTTACCTTGTTTTTAACATTAACCTCCTATGCTACTGACCTAAATAGCTTAAATAAAAAGTTATCGGCTAATATCGCCAGTGAATTAAAAAAATTTAGTATTCCAGGTGCAGCCTATGCCATTGTTAAAAACAACCAAGTTTTTGCCATGCAAAGCTTTGGCTATACTGATAAAGCGAAAAGCCAAAAAGTAGATCATAATACGGTGTTTCGCCTAGCCTCAGTATCTAAGCCTTTTGCCGCTACTATTACCGCGATGTTGGCACAAGAGCAGCAGCTAAACTTATCAGACCCAGTCACTAAGTATGTGCCTAACTTTGCTTTAGCCACCGAAGGCGCTGCAGACAATATTCAATTAAAACACCTGCTCAGCCATTCAAGTGGCTTGATGCCAAATTCCTACGATAATTTACTACATGAAAATTGGAGTATGGAAAAAATAATTAGCCGCTTTGATCGTATTACACCGATTTGCCAGCCGGCAAAATGTTACGGCTATCAAAATATTGCCTACGGATTTTTACAACCGGCCATTGAAGCGGTTAGTGCTAAAAGCTACGCCACTTTGCTACAAGAAAGAATTTTTTCGCCCTTAAAAATGGCCAATGCCTCAGTGGGTATTGAGGTGTTTTTACAACAGCAAAACACCGCCAAGCCTCACATTCTCAGAAAACGGATAAAAACAGGCAAAAAAAATAGCGCAGGCAGAAATATCAAACGCTATGTTTGGCGTACAGTAGATGTTGATCCTGACTATTATAAAGTGGCTCCCTCTGCAGGTATTAACGCCAGTATTGCTGACTTATCAAAATGGTTAATTGCCAATTTAGGTCATAACCCTGAAACACTTTCTCCTGCACTACTCGCTGAACTTACTACACCACGTATTAAAACAAAAAAAGATTTGCGCCGCCGATATTGGCGTAAACATTTAACTGATGCCCACTACGGATACGGCTGGCGCATTTATCAATTTGATGGTCATCCTATTATTTATCATTCTGGCTGGGTTGCTGGCTTTCGTGCCGATATTGGTTACTCGCCCGAGTTAGAAATTGGTTTTGCGATTTTAATTAATGCAGAGTCAAATGTGATTAATAAAATATCGAGCAAATTTTGGTCACAAGCCCATCAATTACTTGTCAACAATGATAAAAATAAATCTTAACTTCTTACTTAGGAAGTAGCAGAGTTGCGCTTTGTTGCTGCAACTAGCCCGCTTTTAAATAATGACTTAATCTAATGCCATTTAAGTCAGTAACTAGCACTTAATTACACTTTATCTTCAGTAAACTTCAATAGCCGCAAATAACCAAAACGGCGTCAATATACAGTTTTAATAGACTGCTTTAGTAACAGAGACACTTTGCTGAAAAATAAAACATACCCGTTGCACTTTAAGGGGTTTATCAATCAAAAACCACACAACAAAACTTATATTAAGCACTTAAAGCCCCTGACATTTTAATTATTTTGCTGACTTTACCGCTCTGGTTACCGTTTAGCTTTTAGTTATTACGCTAAGTTATTAAAAGTCTAATTAATAGCTATACAAAGACTAAACAGGCAAGGAGATTAGGGGCTTTAAAGGGTGTTTTTACATTATATCAGTTTGCATTGCCGCGTTTTTTCGACTATTTTTACTTAATTAATGTAGCGAAGTAAGTCATATTTTTTTGAAATCTGATTCATAACAAGCTTTGAAAGGTACTGTTAAAAGATCCCTAAAAGGTATTGTTAAAAGGTCTTGTTGAGCGTATTAATGCTAAATTAACATCAGTATTGAATCAGAAAAGAAAGACTGGTTGTTAGCCTACCGTATTTGTACCTAGTACATTATCGGGTAGTTGTTCATTGTTTATCACCGCCACGGTAATTACTTTTACACAATAAATGTCTAAGAGGAAGGATCATGGAAACAATGAGTGTTAATGGAAAATTAATTCCTACCAACGATAATGAAAATATCACTGACCAATATCTAGGTCATTTTCTAAAAGTTAGCTACAGCCAAGAAGTTTCTGGCCACCCAGTATTTAGTAAAGACAGGGTAGATGTCGAGCTAGACGGTATTTTTAGATTTTATTTACCGCTCAAAAACCTAGTGATTAATGAAGCCGTTAAAATAGCCATTTTTGCACCTGATGGCGAAATGCTAGGCCAACAAAATTATAGTTACACCAGCCTAAAGCCAAGCAATGTCCCTATTAATGTTGTTGATGAAAGTCCGGTCTTCAACATCAAAATCAATCCTAAAGTTATTGCTTTTAATATTGAATCACCGGTAGAGAAAGCCATAAAAAAAATTACCGGTAAAGTCATTGATAGCACAGCAGAGCAGGCAACAGGCGGTTTACAAGTTGTGATTATGGTCAGTGATGACCCTGTTGCTTTGCTTGATAGTAGTAGTTTTCATGCGGTGTTTTCTGCTACCACTGATAACCAAGGCTACTTTTATGGTCAAGTGCCAAATAAAAGCATTCAGCAAGCTTTCGGTGTTATTGCCGGTAATTTAACTCAGCCTATTATCATTGGATTGGACGACAATAAGCTACCCAAAAATATTTTATTAGTCTCTGATTTATCAGCTTTAGAGCAAGACAATGACTGCGCCTGTAATGAAGCCGTACCCCTTTTACCTGACAGTGATGACCTAGTCAATTCAGGCGCTTTTTCTCAAGACATAGGCGGCAAATGTGTTGACTTTACTGTGCCTAATAGAACATTAGAAGAGACTAGTTTTTATCATACCGTTAGAACAACAGAGCCTGAAATTAGAGGTTTTACTATCACAGTCAAAGACAGCAAAAAATTTAAATTTGAATTATTTGAAATATCAAAAAATATTTTTACTACCATCAATAAATTAAATGATTCGTTTTCTTCATTATCAATGCAGCCGTTAGTTATAGAAGAAGTTACGATGAAAGATGACACCGTAAATATGACAAGAGTTATGGCATCACGGCTAGGTGAAAAAACAGCCCCTGCCCTGCCAAATTATATGCTAAAAATGAACTTTGCTGATACGCAACAATTAAAAATTCACACTCATGATTTACAGAGCATTAATAAAAACTTAGTATTTTCAGATCTTTTAAGCATTCTTAAACAACAAGAGCAACGCAGAAAGAAATTATCGAGTTTACAACATAAACTTGCCGCCGCTTATTGTGGAAAAAATGGCGTGGAAAGTGCCAAAACCTTTTGTGAAACCCTGACAGCAAAAGACACTTTAAATCGCGAAGAAGTTCGAGCATTATTAGGCCATATTGAAAAGAACCTCGGTTTGTTAGCGCTTTCACCTGCCAATAAAAAACACTTTACTAAAGCTATTTTAGAGCTTGAAAAGCTTGTTAATAACACACAAGTAACGGCACAAATGTTAAACAATGCCATTAAAGTGGTCGAGCAAACAATCCTGTTAATCGATGATGTGCCAAATTCAGTTAACCAAGAAAGAATGTTAGGTGACCTAAGGCGCTTAATGATAGAGCTTGCCAATGCCAGTGAGACAACTCAACTAGGGTTTGAGCCTTGCCCTACCGCAACTAAACCAACCACTATGGGTATTATGTGTTTAACCATAGAGTTTGAAAAAATAAAAACCACATTAAAAAACAGTGTGTTACTTTCCTTACCTGAAATAACCATGATTCGCGAATATTACCTTATATTTCAAGATAGCATCACCGCCTTTATTGACTTATTAGACGAGTATTATAACTTCTACCGTAATGGCAGTACTTTTGTGAACGAGCTAGTCGATGATTACTTTTACCGCCATTATGATGAAATAAGAAGTCGATTATTGGGTTTAATGAAACAAATTAGTTCGGGCATTAGCCAAATTGAAAACATTGAACAGGCTTATATTGTCAACCATCCCGGTCGAGTTAATTTAACGGTAGAAAGTAGTATTAATTGGGATGAAAATATTACTATTCATGAAAATACCACTATAGCCAATGGCCATATTTTACATATAAAACAAATTTGGAAAGCGGCGGGATTTTCTTTAGGCGATTGCTTATATAGCATGCCACTAGCGCCATGTCAGGAGAAACAAATTGCCATAGTCGATTGGGATCGAAAAGAAACCTCCGCCCGCACCGAAGCTCAAATTGTGAGTGAAGAAATAACCGCAGATATTATTCGCGATCGAGATATTACCGAAATTATGCATTCATCGCTAAACGAGTCACTTGTCGCAAACTCGAGTAATAGTACCAGCTCAACCAGCGCAGGTATTGGTGGTGGCATTGGTGGTTTTATTGCGCCCGTAGTGTTTGGTGTCGCCGGTGGTATCTCGCATTCTGGCGCTTCTTCAAAATCAAACGCATCACAAAATTCAGCACGAAATGTTTCTGGTAGTGCTTTAAACCGATTAAAAGATTCCACCTCACAATCAGCTTCTAGCGTACGAAGCCAACGCAGTACAGTGGTACAAACAATAGGTCAAAATGAATCGGTTAATGTACAAACTGAAGTGATTAAAAATAACAATCACTGTCATGCAGTCACCATCGAATATTTTGAGGTTTTAAAGCATTATGCCATTGAACAAAAATTAGTTGATGTTCAAGAATGTCTTTATGTCCCTCTACCCATGAGCCTTTTCGATAATCAAAAAGTATTACGCTGGAGAAACACCTTAAAAAGAGCGGTTTATGGTAAAACCTTACATAGAGGCTTTAGCGCTATAGAACGCATTGAAGATGAATATATTAATGCTGACTTACCTGATGGGCGCTACGTTGATGAAGTGATTCAAAACTTCTCTGGTTACTTTACTTTGTCATTTGAATTAGCCCGCCCCTTTATCAGAATAATAGAAGAAGCGACGAAAACTGAAGAGTATGATCTGTTGACATTATTCCCTTGGTTCCCTGGTCGCATGGTACTAAATTTAGAGCGAGAAGTTCCCTTAACTGAAGCTGAAAAAGACACCATTTTTGAGGAGGAATACGCACCAAAAATTATAAAAAAATTCATTGATACACTGCAATTTGACGCCATTGCTGATGATGGCAGTGAGCTGCAACTCGATTTAGATATGACAATTTTATCGAATTATCGCAAAGGTGCCCCCTTAAAAGTCAATATTGCCAGTAAGTCTATCCCGACAATTACGCGGGCACAAATCAATCACTTACGGTTACGGGCCAATACTAATGTAAATTCATCATCTAAGATTATTCTTCGCTCGCTGTATTTACATTATAGAACAAAATATTTAAGTGAATATATTGTTCGCAATCATAGGGTTAATAACGACATTATTAATTCAATGCAGATACAGAACTTGTTTGACATTATTACCGTAACTGATGCAGCCTTAATGTATGTTCCTGCCAATACTAATGAATTACGTAATCCTAAAAAAGAAGACAAAACGGCTGCTTCAGCATTAATTAGCTTTCTCAATGAACATCTAGAGATGGCGCATAAAGTAATTTGGTCAAGTATGGATGCAAGCCGTTTATTTGGCTTACTAGATGGTTTTATTGCTCCCTACAGTGGCGGTAAAAGTGTCGCGAGTGTAGTTGAGAATAAAGTCATGGGTATTGTCGGTAATAATTTAGTGTTAAAAGTTGTACCCGGTGAGCGTTTAGACCCGACATTTAGAGGCGTTGACGACTTACTGGCCTATTATCAACCCACCACGGCACCCGATCCCTTTAGAGTCAGTGTACCAACAAAAGGCGTGTATGCTGAGTCGGTAATGGGTCAGTGTAATAGCTGTGAAAAAATTGATGAATCACGCCATTGGCGCTTTAATGATGAGCCTTGCGGCACAACACCCACGGCAATTAATCCTATTGATACCGGTAGCCGACGCAGTGACCCCGGTAACTTACAAGCGAAAGATTTCCCTGCCAGTATCATTAATATGCAAAATGCACCCTCAGCGCCAGACCCTACCAGCTTGGGCAGTGCCTTTGAGTTATTGTCAAAAGCTGATGTCTTTAAAGATATTACCGGCCTAACAGGCACACAACAAAACGCACTAGCGGCGCTGCAAACCACCTCAAAAAGTGTGACTGATTTAGCCAGTATTTCAAAAGACTTTGCCGGTTTATCTGTGATGGCGAATCAGAAAAAAGATGGTGCTAAATTGATTGAGCAAATCAAGAAACTTAACAAAGAGGGTTATTTAACCGATGATGAAGCTCACGAACAAATTACCAAGGTGCTTGACTCATTTACTGACGCAGCTAAAAGTGTCACTAAAAAAGCAGACGACCCGATAACCACCAAAGAGATTGAAGATGTTGCAAAAACCTCTGACAGCAATAAAGTTGATGTCGCGGTTGATAAAAAATCAGGTACCATCACAACAAAATCGAATAGGAGTAAACCTAGGGTTAGTGCAGCCGAAGCACAGAAAGTAGTGATAGGTTTTAATCTTTCTGATGATAGTGCTTTACCAATGAATGGTTTATTAAGAGCTGACATCAAGTTATTGCTACCTGATGCAGAGCCGGTCTTAATCAATGATTTAATTGTCGAAGCTGGATTAACCAGCGTAACAACACAAATGCCAGTGAAGTCTGGCGTTAAAGGTCAGGTACATGTGAAGTTTTTCTCCGCATTTAATCCTTATCAAGCCGCTAATTCGTCAGCAGATATTGACTTAAACAACCCATTTAAAGGCAGTGTTAGCTTTACTATTACTAACGATGGCCAAGCACTAGTCTTTAATATTGTCCCTAAATCGATAGAGTACACCATTATTTCATCGAGCAAACAAGCGGCAATTCAAGCGGTGAGTAATAGTGAGAAAGTCACTAAAGGTGGCAAAATATATGCCGAAGCAGAAGGCAGTATTCCTTTTATTTCTACCGTAAAAGCCGGTGTTGAAGTCAGTGGTAGTTTAGAAAATGATACCACTATCGTGGATACTAATATGGTTGAAGGTGAATTAGGCATTTCCTTTAAAATGCGACTACCTACAGGGGGTTTAATCATTACCAAAGGTTAAGGCAGTAAACGCAAAGTAAGACAAACTGCCCGTGTAATGCTGGCAGTTCAATCAAGTAGAGTAAGGCCTGGTTAGCCAATAGTTTAGGTTAGCTAAGCCTGTTCTGCTAATCAGGAAACTCACTTAAATAAAGGCTCAAGTAGATTGAGTTACCAGCAGGTGATTTTATTAAACCTAAAATGATGGATTTAGTGTTGGGTAAAGTCCAGTCAACGCAATGCTAATCCAACAAAAAAATCAGTAAAAAAATTTCGATTTTAAGTAACAAAGCCTACTTAAATGCCTAAATTAATAACCATTAACTTTACTGACCGCTTTGGGTATCTGACCAGTCGCACGAAAACTCATAATGTTTTTAGCGACAATATCACAAGCACTGTTAAGGTTTGTCGGCGCAGATATATGAGGTAAAATAGTGATATCAGGGTGATGCCAAAGTCCGCTATCAGCGTTTAATGGCTCATGTTCAAAAACATCAAGCACGGCATGGCTAAGGTGATGACTGTTTAGCGCATTTAACAGTTCATCGGTATTAATGACGCCGCCACGGGCAAAATTAATTACCGCACTACCTTGAGGTAATTGCGCTAATAATTTTTTATTCACCATACCGCGTGTTGCAGGCGTTAATGGTAGTAAACAAACTAAAATATCACTTTGTGCTACCATTTCAGCCAAGCCATTATTTCCACTGTAACTGCTAACATTTGCTATTTTTTTAGCCGTGCGGCTCCAGCCCATGACCTTAAAACCATTTTGTTGTAATTGCTTTGCACTAACTTGGCCTAATGCTCCTAAGCCCAGAATACCAATACGCCGCTCACTTGCTGGCACAAGTTGATGTGGCTGCCAGTGCTTATTTTTCTGCTGTTTAGCATAACGTGGCATGTCTCGATGAAGATATAAACTCCAGGCTAATACTGCTTCAGACATAGCTCTACTTAGGGTTGGGTCAATTAAACGCACCACGTCAATCGGCGAGTTAGCCAATGACATCATCAAATGTTCAACACCGGCCCAAACACTATGTAGCCATGTCAAATTTTCAAATGCAGCCAGTAATTCAGTATTAGGGTTGGCAACAATAGCTAGCTGACAGTGTTTTTTTTCTGCCGGATTGACCTCAGAAAAAGCAACAATATTTTCATCAGGCAAGGCTTGATTAAGTGCTGTTATCCAAGTAATTTCTTCATCTTTAGGTAATTGACTAATAAATGGGATCATATGGCTTTGCGTTTATGTTCAAGAGATTTTATTATATTACCCAAGATTTACCTAAACCAGACAATGTTTTAATTTTTTGATAAATAAAAAGTTATACTTTTGCTCTGGCATCCAACGCCCAACTAAGGTATAACGGCGCTATGAAAGTACCTAAACGCATACAGCCACTTGTTAATGATGGCTTAATAGATGAAGTAATAAGCCAATTAATGAGTGGAAAAGAAGCCACCGTTTATATGGTTCGTTGCGGCGACGAAGTTCGCTGCGCTAAAGTTTACAAAGAAGCCATTAAGCGTAGCTTTAAAAAAGCAGCGCAATATCAAGAGGGGAGAAAAAGTAGAAATAGCCGTCGTGCCCGAGCGATGGAAAAAGGTTCAAAGTATGGTCGCGACCAACAAGAGTCTGCTTGGCAAAATGCTGAAGTGGATGCACTTTACCAATTAGCAGAAGCTGGCGTTCGTGTACCGCAACCTTTTGGCTGTTTCGACGGTGTTTTATTAATGGAGCTTGTCACCAATGATACTGGTGATGTAGCACCGCGCTTAAATGACGTGGTAATGTCAGCAGAACAAGCACAAGAAGATCACACGCTGGTTATGCATTATGTCCAGTTAATGCTTTGTGCCGGTATTATTCATGGCGATTTATCAGAATTTAATGTTTTAGTTGATGATTATGGCCCGGTCATTATTGATCTACCACAAGCGGTAGATGCATCAGCCAATAACAATGCCAAAGCTATGTTAATGCGCGATGTTACCAATATGACTAACTATTATGGTCAATTTAGCCCGGCGTTAAAACAAAGTAAGTATGGCCAGGAAATGTGGGCACTGTTTGAAAGTGGTGAACTAACACCAGAATTAGCACTGACTGGCTTATTTAAAGAAGACACAGCCAGTGCAGACGTTGATACGGTATTAGAAGAAATTAAAGCTGCATTTGAAGAAGAAGAAGCCAGAATAGAACGTATTAGTGACGCTAATGCGGTCGATAGTGACTATTAATATTGATGATAAATGGTCACTATTTTTTTGATTATGTTTCAATTAAGCCCACTTGTTTGTTGGGCTTAATTAAATCAAATCAAAGTAAAGCTATGTGAAATCGCCTCACTACAGAAATATTACTAATAAAAGAATATGATACCCGCAATAATCAAACTCGCTAAAAATATCGTTTCACAGCCCATTAACATCACCGGTCGCCAGCCAAGAGAAAACACTTGTTTTAATGACGTTTTAACACCGATTGCCGCAATCGCAATCACTAATAAATTACTCGACAGACTGCGAATAAAATCAATGAGCCAAACAGGCAAGACACCGACATTTTTTAAAAATGCCAGCACAAAAAACATAATCAAAAAGCCTGGAATAAAGGCACTAACACCCCCCGACATTTTGCTGTTTTTTTCTTTAAAAGCAAAAAAAACCATCATGACTATTGGCATTAACAACGCTACTCTGAGCAGCTTAATATAAGTTGCTACGTCGCCTGCTTCAGGTGATATGGTATAACCCGCACCAACCACTTGAGCAACATCGTGAATAGCGCCACCAATAAAAACCCCGGCCAATTCATCTGAGAAACCTAAATAACGGGCAACAACAGGATAAAATATCATTGATAAAGTGCTAAAGGTGGTAATACCTATCACGGTAAAAGCAAAGTACTTTTCTTGAGATTTATCGTTTGGCAGCACGGTTGAAATAGCGGCTGCCGCTGAAACACCACAAACCGCCACCGCGCCACCGGACAATACCCCAAAAACTTTCGACAAGCCTAAAGCTCGCGCAAACAACACCCCAAAAACCATGGTCAACGCCATGCTCACCATCACAATTAAGGGCGGAGTAATACCGAGCGAGACAATATCAGCAAAGGCAATACGCACACCCAATAAACCCACACACAAACGTAATAGCTCTCGTGAGCAAAAGTTAACACCCGCTTGAATATTTACCTTGCTGTAAAATGAATGCAGACTCAAACCCATTAATAACGCACAGAGTATAATGGGTGCTTGATAACGCGTGGCAACTATAGTGGCAATTATGCCAATCAATACACATAAGACAATACCTAATAATTTAGCTTGTAAATTTATCAGCATTTTTAGTTTAACCGTAAGATTTTATTGCTAAAAAAGAGGTTGTGAATTGTACCACTAGTGGTAACACTTATATTGGTTTTTCTCATACTAAGCATTAAAAAGCCTGCAAGTGCAGGCTTAAAATATAACTTCTTATAGGGTTTGAAAATCAAACATAACAGCGACTAACTAAACCCGTTGTTGTTATTACCTTTAGCCGTAAAGCACACTAACATCAAAGCAATAGTATCAAAGTAATAATCATCGGCGTTATTGTACCGCTAAGCCCGAAGGCGATATCAGCAGTCTAGAACCCGCTGGGTATCACAATTAGGTATCATAATACTTTCTAGGTTTGGTTTACCGTTCATCACAATGTAACTTAATGATCATTTAACACAGCTAAAAGCCTTAGATTATTTATAGCACAGATATCAGCTTATTAAGTGCTACTATTCACCCCAAATATCTTTTGGTTTAAGTTTAAGTACTTTACGTTCACCCGGTTTGCGTTCAACTTTAGTTTTATTCGGGTTAACATAAATTTTACTGGCCTTAGCATTAGCCGAATTATAATTTTTATCCGCTAAAACCTCTTCTAACTTATCTTTAACCTCTTCAACTACTGGGCTTTTTACTTGTTCTTTCGCGCGACGTTGCACATGAAATTTCTTGTCAACGCCCTGTAAAAAGTTGCGTAACACCTGATCTTTACATTCACGATAATTTTTATGATCTGGCTTGCGAGAAAACGCACTTAGCTCTGGCTTATTTAAACGAAAATTTGCTGACTCCAACATCTCAAGAATATCTTCTGCTTTTAAATTAAAAGCAATTTTCAATTTAGTGAGAATAATATTATTGTTTAAACGCTTTTCAACCTTGGCTGGTTCGCCTTCTTTTTTACCGCGGCGCTCATTAATAAAGCCATTTAAAAATGCAGCAAACGTAGTATCAGGGCAATTGACATAAGCAGGGTCTTCTTCTTGCTTTAACCAGTTACTTATTTGATCTCGGGTCACGGTTAAATCACCGGCAGCAAAAATAGCAATAACCTTTTGATCGTTAAAATTAAAGGTATATCTCAGGCGACGTAAAACATCGTTGTTAGTCACAAACTTCTCCAAAAATCCAACGAGTGTCGCTGGTTAGTTCTACTTTCAGGCTAAATAGGCCGACACCAGCCTATAAACAACTAGCAAAACTCTAGTGATTCAATTACACCATATTATACACGCTTTAAATAAGCAGATCTTTACCTGCATGCGCTATTTATTAATTGAATAATGTAAAAGCATTAAGGCGTTAAATTTAGCGGTTAAAGATCAGGTAAAACTCATGTTAAGATACGGGTAATTTTGATGTAAACGGCATTTACTGGTGCAAATACTAAAGTTTAAAAACACCAAGGTCACGGTTCAGTAAAATGCTTCACTAGGTTTCTTTTCAACGCAATTAAATTACGAGCAGTCATGAGCAAAAATGTTAATCTCTTCAATCCGGTATTAGCTAAAGGCCGGGGTAAAAGTGCCGATAAAAAAGTTTGGCAAAACCTACCCGGTAGTAGTGCCACTGTCGCTATTTTTCACGGCGCGTTATCAACGCAACAGCCCATATTACTACTTACTCATGATACGCCATCGGCATTGCGCCTAGAGCAAGAACTAATCAGCTTAAATCAACAAGCTCAATTACCTATTTGTTTATTTCCTGATTGGGAAACCTTGCCGTACGATACCTTTTCGCCACACCAAGATATTATTTCCCAACGTTTAGCCACCTTGTATCAATTATCGCGTATGGATAAAGGCATTGTTATTGTGCCCATTTCCACTTTAATGCAACGTTTAGCACCAAAACAATACATTGAAGCCAATAGTTTAATCATCCAAAAAGGCGATAAAAAAGATTTACATCAATTAAGACAAAGCTTAGAAGCCAGCGGATATCGCTGTGTTGATCAAGTGATGGAGCACGGTGAGTTTTCTGCTCGTGGTGCCATTCTTGATATATTCCCTATGGGTAGTAAAACACCGTTCCGTTTAGACTTTTTTGATGATGAAATTGACGAAATTCGCTTATTTGATCCAGAAAACCAACGCTCTAGCGATAAAATAGATGGCATAAATTTATTGCCTGCGCATGAGTTTCCAACCGATAGTGACGGCACCAACTTATTTCGCAGCCAATACCGCGAACAATTTACCAGCACCATTGACAAAGCATCGATTTACCACCAAGTCAGTAATGGCATTATGCCCGCGGGCATAGAATATTATTTGCCTTTGTTTTTTCAGCAAACCAATACCTTATGTGATTACCTTGCTGATAATACCTTAGTGATTATCAGTGGCGATATTGATAAAGCTTTAGCTCATTACTGGACCGATATTGACTATCGCTATGAAGACAGACGCTATGATCCCACTCGGCCACTATTGCCACCAAAGCATTTATTTCTCAATAGTGAAGAGCTCTACAGTGCCTTAAAACCTTTTGATCGAATCAATTTAAAACCTGAAGTCATCGAAGACGAATTAAAAGCGTCACAAGTGCAGTTTGACGTACACACCTTGCCAGATTTGACCATAGATCATAAATTAAAGCAGCCGTTTGAATTGCTCAATAACTTTGTTAACAGCAAAGAAACACCAAGCAAACTCTTATTTGTTGCAGAGAGCCAGGGTCGACGTGAAAGTGTATTAGAGCTACTAGAGCGTAATCAAACCAAGCCAAGTATCTTTAATAGTATTGAAGACTTTGTTAACAGTGACGCGCTCATTGGTATTACGGTTAACGCTTTAAGTGCCGGCTTTATTTTTCAAGCCAAAGGCAGTGCGAAAAAAAATGCCATTGCCTTAATAACAGAAGCTGAATTACTCGGCGATCGCGTCCGTCAAACTCGCCGTCGAAATAAACAACAAGAAATTCAAAACGACGCGATATTTAAAAATTTAGCCGAGCTAAGTATTGGCCAACCTGTGGTGCATATTGATCACGGTATTGGTCGCTATATGGGCTTACAAACCATTGAAAATAGTGGCATTACCACAGAATTTTTAATGCTCAGTTACGCAAAAGAAGCCAAATTATATGTGCCCGTTGCCTCACTGCACTTAATTAGTCGCTACTCAGGCGCTGATGCTGACCATGCCCCGTTACATAAATTGGGTAACGATTCCTGGAGTAAAGCCAAGCAAAAAGCGGCAGAAAAAGTACGTGACGTAGCCGTTGAACTGTTAGATATTTATGCCAAACGCGCCAGTAATCATGGTTATAGTTTTAAACGAAATAAAGATGATTATCGCGCTTTTGCAGACAGTTTTAGTTTTGAAGAAACCTTTGATCAAGCACAAGCCATCAATGCGGTCATTAGCGACATGTTATCGCCAAAAGCGATGGACAGATTAGTCTGTGGTGATGTCGGTTTTGGCAAAACCGAGGTCGCCATGCGCGCGGCATTTATTGCGGTGAACGACGGCAAACAAGTAGCGATATTAGTGCCAACTACCCTGCTTGCTCAACAACACCATGAAAGTTTTCGTGACCGTTTTGCCAATTGGCCTGTTAACATTGAAGTTTTATCACGCTTTAAAACCGCTAAAGAACAAAACGCTATTGTCAAAGAAGTTGAATCTGGCCAAATAGATATTTTAATTGGTACCCATAAACTTTTACAAAACAGCATAAAATATAAAGATCTAGGGCTTTTAGTGGTTGATGAAGAGCATAGATTTGGTGTTAAACAAAAAGAAAAAATAAAACAGCTGCGAGCAAACGTAGATATTTTAACACTGACCGCAACCCCAATCCCACGCACCTTAAATATGGCCATGGGCGGCATGCGCGACTTATCAATAATAGCCACACCACCAGCAAAACGATTAGCGGTAAAAACCTTTGTAAGAGAGCGCGATGACGCCTTAATTCGCGAGTCAATCCTGCGGGAAGTACTGCGTGGTGGTCAAGTCTACTTCTTACATAACAATGTCGACACCATAGATAAAACTGCTGCAGACATTCAAGTATTATTACCCGAAGCGAAAATTATTACCGCTCATGGACAAATGCGTGAGCGCGAACTTGAACGTGTGATGAACGACTTTTATCACCAACGTTATAATGTGCTGGTTTGTACCACCATTATTGAAACTGGCATCGATGTGCCCACCGCTAATACCATTATTATGGATCGAGCTGACCACTTAGGTTTAGCACAACTACACCAATTACGTGGCCGTGTTGGGCGCTCACATCATCAAGCTTATGCCTATTTATTAACCCCGCATGAAAAACGTATGACCAAAGATGCAAAAAAACGCCTTGAAGCCATCGCCTCATTAGAAGACTTAGGGGCCGGCTTTACTTTGGCGACTCATGATTTAGAAATTCGTGGCGCCGGTGAGCTATTAGGCGAAGATCAAAGTGGTTCAATGAGCCAAGTGGGTTATACCTTATACATGGAAATGCTTGATGCCGCCGTTACCGCATTAAAAGAAGGTAAAGAATTGTCGCTTGACCAAGTGACAAAAACTCAAACTGAAGTAGATTTACGCGTAGCAGCACTATTACCCGATGACTATATTTTCGATGTAAGTTTACGCTTAAGTTTATATAAACGTATTGCCAGTTGTAAAAATAAACAAGCACTCGACGACGTGCAAGTTGAGCTGATAGACCGTTTTGGCTTATTACCACAAGCAGCAAAAAATTTAGTGCATATCGCCAAACTGAAACTTAAAGCACAAAAAATGGGTATTACCCGCATTGATGCAGGTCCTGCTGGCGGTTCATTTGAATTTAGCAGTGAAACTAAAGTAGACCCTATGTTTATCATCGGCTTAATTCAGCAACAACCGAAAATATATAAAATGGAAGGTGCTAATAAATTGAAATTTAAGCAAGTGACCGAAGATGCAAAATCTCGCTTTATTTTAATCGCTACCATGCTGAACGAATTGGCAAATCACCTGCGGGCTTAAACACCGCAATGATCAATACGTAAAGCTAGCCTAGTTATCTTTTATATTTAACAGATAACTGATTGAGAATTGATTGATAAGTGATTGAGAACTAATTGAGAACTAATTGAGAACGGATTGACAATATAAGTATTGATCAACCTTTGCTATTATCACTGGGTAAAATAAACATTAACTGGATACTGAATGAAATTAACTCAACTATTTTTATGTTCTGCCGTCTTAACATTTCCACTAACCTTAAATGCGACGACACAAGAAAATAATGACCGATGGTTTGATGTCGAAATTATTCTTTTTAGCCAATTAGCTGATAAAAGCCAGTTAAAAGAAAACTTTCCAGATAGCAGTGAATTACCAAAACATCGACGTGTGGAAGATTTACTCAGCCGCTATTTAAACCCTGACATTCGCACGTTAAAGCAACTATTACCCCAATGTGATTCACCACACTATGTTGGGGATTTAGCGAAAAAAAATGCCAAACTCCCTGCGCTTTTTAGTGAAAAATCATTAGCGCAGATATCACAATTAGCGCCAGAGCTTTCGGTGTCGAACCAAGCTATAGGTTTAGGGCAAGATAGCACCAATCTACTTGATTCTAGCAACAATGTGACACAGTTTTCAGCAAATAATGACACGGCTAGTCAACATGTTTTCACCGACAATACTGGGCTAAACCGTGAAATTTCTAGTACAGTTCCAGAGAATAGTGCTGCTGGCAATAGTGACATCAACACCATAGCTTTACCAACCATCTTGTCTGATAAAGAGCGAGCAAACATTCAACGTTTAGTACTAGCGGCAGAACAAGAATTTCAAAGGCTTAAATTTCAATATCCAGCCAAGACTGAGTCAATATTATTATGCCGAATTGACCAAGCATACTTTGCTGACTATCAAGTCGAAAATCCTGACTTTGACTATTACGGTTTTGCTGTTGATAAAGTGCCATTATTGATTGATGGCCAAGAAAATATCGACAATAATAAAACACATTTGCTTAGCAAAAACTCATTACAGCTTAATGATATTATTCAAGACTTAAGGTATAGCAAAAACTTTCGCCCTATGTTGCATATGGGCTGGCGACAAGTTGCTCGGCCTGAAAAACAATCTGTGCCAGTGAAAGTGTATGCAGGTGATAATTTTGTTATACCTTACCAAAAACAATTAACTAAATTCAACGACCAAAAAAATCAGCAAAAAAGCCACTTGCTTACAGATACTAGCAAAAAAAATCTGCTTGAGTCTTTACCTGTGCAAAACCAAACTGAACAGCTACAACAAGCTAAAAAAGCGCGTCTCGAACAAATTATTGCGCAAATAGCACAGGTAAACGAAAACACCGACGAACTATTAGCAGCACTTGACCAACAAGACTTATCGCTAAAACTTACTGATCAAATGCCCTTAGCGGCCACAGAAAATACGCCACCAATAGCGCCTATTCAACAGTGGTTTATTGAAGGATTTTTTAATATTCATTTAAAGCATTATTTATTTATTACCGCTGATTTTAATATTTTAGATAACAGCTTAGCAGAACTGGCCACAGCAAAATTAGCCCCAAGGCTACCAACTGATGCTAATGTAAATCTAAATAGCACAGAAAATGCGTCGACACCAATACAGGCCAAAGCTATTCGTTTTCAACAAAACCGACGCGTTATTAGTGGCGAAGTGCATTATTTCGACCACCCCTACATGGGCATGATAGTGCAAATTAGACCTTATACAAAACCAGAGCCTGAGCCTAAAGAAAGTCTTTAGAGACTGATTAATGGCTTCATTATATTTTTACCAATAACACTTTCGAGGATACTATGGATAAAGAAATTGAAATTCAAGCGGCGGTATTTCGTCGTTTACTCGCGCATTTAGATAATCGTAAAGACGTACAAAATATCGAATTAATGAACCTTGCTGGCTTTTGTCGTAACTGTTTTTCTAAATGGACAGTGGCTGAAGCTGAAAAATTGGGTGTTAACGTCGATATTGATACAGCACGCGAACAGGTTTATGGCATGCCTTATAATGAGTGGAAAGAAAAACATCAACTGCCGGCAACAGATGAACAGCTAGCGAAATTTAACCAGTTAAACGCAAAGAAATAATGTCAGCTCGATTTTTCTAGACGATCAATACGCTACCCTATACAAGAATTAAATCCGTCGAGCTGTATCTTGCAGTACTTAGTTATTGTCAGTGATATGTAAAAGTATCAGCATAAACAGACAATATTACGCTAAGTAGAAGCACTACAGCCTGACCTTTAAGCGAATAAATAATCACTGCTGGATACTTAATATTTGGTTTAATGCTTGGTTGAAGGTTTAGGCTTAGGTTAAACGATAACGTTCAATGCTGTAGCTCTGCGATCATTTCGGTTACATGATTCCAACCAACGCCCTCGTTTAAATCGTTGTTGACGCCGATCGCCGCCAGAGCGGCGTTCATATTCAGATAGCGTTGGAGAAGTTATTTTAATTTTCAGCTGCTCAGTCAAAGAATTAGGCCTTGTTTTTCTCTGCTGCTGTTGCTTCTCACGGCTGTCTTTTTCCGAACGTTCTGCTTTGGCTGTAAAACTGGCCGGCAATAAACTTACAAAAACATCCATAACTGTTCTCAACTCCCTAATTAATAGTAATTACAACCCCTGGTTAATTAATCGGCAGTTAGTGGTAAAAGTTTAATCTTTTTTAAGCCGCAATAGACCCTTGCTGAATTTTAGTTTTAAGAAGAGTCGAGCGCAGCAAGGCTAAAGAAGTAATTGCTACTCAAAGTTATTTATAAAACTTTGCTATAAGAGGTTTGTGAAAGCAGATGAGTGAAGGGCAGTAAGAGTAAGGCGCTTGATTAGCTAGCCGCTAACTATTGCGATTAAAAAACAAGCTACCCTATTGCTTTTATCAACCAATAGGGTAAGAAAAATTTTATGAAAATAACCAATAGTAATCATCTGCAATAACTAAAGCTGAGCGTTTATAGAAAAGCACTGACTTCCTCGGTATTTAAATAACGCCACTCACCTAAGGGTAAATCAGCCAGTTTTACTGGCCCTATTTGCTCGCGATGCAAACCCAGCACCTGATTACCAACCGCTGCAAACATGCGTTTAACTTGATGATATTTACCTTCGGTTATGGTCAATAAGACTTCTTTCTCAGCAACTTGCTCTAACGTCGCAGGACGAGTTAAGCCATCTTCACCTTGCAACTGCACGCCATGAGTAAACTTCTCTGCCGTAGTAGTCTTCAGCGGGTCACGTAGCCACACACGATAAACTTTTTCGCACTGTTTCTTAGGTGAAATAATATTATGCGACCAGAGACCATCGTCAGTAATTAGCACTAGCCCTGTAGTGTCAGCGTCTAGGCGGCCGGCAATGTGCATATCAAATGCCTTATCAACAGCAATTAAATGCAGTAACGAGGGATAAATTTCATCAACATTAGAGCAAATGGTAGCAAGGGGTTTATGCAAAATGATATAACGAAAACTACGCGCAGTCAGTGCTTCGTCTTCAATGCAAATATAATCATCTTCATCCACCTGGGTGGCAGGATCTTTAATTACCACATTATTCACCGTTACTTTACTCATTTTGAGCAATTTTTTAGCTTCAGTGCGGGTAAGTTCAGTGCTTTTGCAAATAAATTTGTCGAGACGCATAGTCAGTAATATCGCTAAAAGGTAATGAAATAAAGGCGCCGCTATTATCGCTATTTGAATATTTTTAGCAAGGCTAGCGTGTACAGGCATTACAAAAATATTCATCAGCACTAGCTTGGATTGAATTGAATTGAATTGGAGAGCATATAACAGGATAGAAGGATGCCCAATAACTAGCCTTGGTTAAGTTAATGCACAAAACACCGACATATTAGCTACTCAACAATTAAACTGACTAAGTTCACCTAGCGCTCTTTGTATGGATCTCACTAATTATCTGATTATTTCTACTGGTTAAAATAACCAACTACTGCGTTATTTATTTAATAATTAGAACAACTAGTTATTAAATAAATGCCTTATATTTGGCCATTTTTCCTGCGTATAAAGTAGACCACCTAATTAATGAAATT
>NZ_JACGVK010000065.1:0-2029 GCF_014077185.1 Colwellia sp. MB02u-10 | reverse complement strand
TTAATTGATTTAGCCGCTTGCTTACCGAACGCTTCGAGTGCTTTCTTATTCATAGTCTGCCTATCCTTAACCCTACATGGGTATTAATAATAGGCAGTTACACAGATTTTGTTACAGGGTCTGTAATCGTCAAAAACATCCTATACTCAGGCTAAGACCAAATACATAAAAGTGATTTATGCTCGACAGACTAGCTCATCAATCGTTAATAGCCTCAGTGTTTTGTGACTTAACAACCAACCACCATATAACAATCCCCATAGTAAGCATCTAGTTCTCGCGGTTTCCACAATGAAGCTTTGTTCGACATCAGCCGGACTAGCATCGAGGGTGCTTCTCGGTTTTTCTTTGTGGCTGATGACAAACAAACCTAAACATACCTGCCTGTGGAATTTCATCTCAGAACGCTAACTTTTGCCACATTAGAGTCTTTAACAACAATACAATTTTTAGGTTGTTTTTAGTCACTATTGGTATGGAAGCAGTCATAAATATTTTAAACACTATGTTCGCAATATGGTCGTCATACAATTTCAAAACAACAATTAGTAATAGTGTAAAAACAACTAGCGTTGAGATTGAAACCACTTATATTTTTATATTAATAACATAATCTTTTTCTCTTTCGCCTTTCTACTTCTTTTTTTACACCGTCTAGATCTGGTTGAATAGTCGTCCAATTAATATTTATGAGATCCAAATATCTTGTTATCTCTCTTTCACCACAGTGTGAAAGTGTAAAGAGCATTGGTTTACCAATCCTTTCATCCACTATTTGTCTTTGATTATCAGACAAGTCAGATAACAAATATTGGTCAAGAGTCTTAATTTTATCATCAACATACAAGTTTGGTTCCGCACCTCTCTTTTCGATGTAATTTATAAATAGCCCCTTTTGAGCGACCATATTTCTATTTTGAAAACCATTAACAAATATCCGTTCAACAAATTTTTTTTCATTAACGACTTCAATTAGCTTCTCTGGAATAACCCATATCCCAATATTTCCTTTGCTTTGTGAACTTGTTATACCTTGCGTTGCAAAAAATAATGCAACTAAAGGATTTAAAGTAAAATCAAGTAAGCGTGTGGGCACTCCATAGTGTTGTGCTAGAGCTAAATCTTTAAGCATTTTTCCATGTGCGTAATCACCAAATTTAGCAGAGCTATATCCCTTTTTTTCATCAGATAGTTGGTTTATATATTCAAAGGATTCTGGTTCTATGTGAAGACCAATCGCATTCATTCCTTCAATGAAATTGATAAAACCATCTGATTCTACCCCCTCATAGTCACCATGCCCAGCCATAAGTACCTTGATTATATCAGGATTTAAATTCCTAAAAGCACTTGGTAACAATTCGTATTCTTTTTTCTCCTGACCTCTAAAAAGTAGTTGAGGAATCTTCTTCGGGTTATTAGTTTCGAACAGTTCAGAGCGGTTGATGTCTAGAGCATTCATGAACCCCTCCCAATCTTCACCGAATTCATATTCAAAGTGAGTATCGAACTTTTTTGGTCTAACCCCAATAATTTTTTTTCCGTTTGGGTTAATCTCATCAATGAGTATTAATTTCCTTTCTAAAGATGCTTCTTCATAGTTCATACTAAATTCTTTTTACTGCACATCAGCTAGATAGAGTAATGCTCCACCTTTTGACCAACAAGGTTATATTGAAATGGTACTTAATCACATAATTAATCAACTATTTTTAAAAACTCTTGGGAAATCACTCTACATATCTAGCATCGGGACTTTTAAACCAATAATTAACAATGTAACTCTAACCAAAAGGGCAGTTATTGAGTCAATTAAGGGCGTTAATATTAATGAGTTGCTAGAGTCAGCAAGCAATGCGCACATTTTTGACATGAAGGTGAACGCTGAATGACTGCTGTGGTGGCAGCCTGTGTGAAAACTATTTCGAACTTGCGTAATTGGATAATATCAACGTAAAAAGGCTCCGTAGATTAAATTCTGTAGTACGTTTGAGGTAAAACCACCTGTTAATTCACGTAGCGTCGCATA
>NZ_JACGVK010000064.1:0-12780 GCF_014077185.1 Colwellia sp. MB02u-10 | reverse complement strand
ATTAAGTTTGGTTTTAACTTCATATTTCCACAATAAGTACGTGCCATTAGAAAAGTCAAAACTGTAGTGGTGTAATGTACTTATAACAAGAACTTAAAGAGGGACAAAATAAAGTTGGCTGTTTTGTTCACTCCGTTCACCTATTTTAGCCAACTATATTTTGCCCCTTAAGTGGGCGTTAGGTTTACAGGGAGTAACTGAGTTTGTCATTAGTAAAATGTAAAGAATGTCATAATAAAATTAGTAGCCAAGCTAAGAGTTGTCCAAAATGTGGTGTTAAAGTTAAATCTGGCCTGAGTTTATTATCTATTTCATATATTGTCGTAATTTCAGCCATTATCATAATGGTGTTTATTGGCAGTCAACAGCAAAAAGCTAGATCTTATGGTACAGGAATAACAAACGACTGGGATGAGCTAACAACTTGTCAAACGGCACGACTTCTAATTAAAAATGGTGGTTCATTAAATCAAAACGAAGTTGATTCGCTTTACAAACTGCCTTGTACTTTGACCAAGGTGTATCAACCATTACTGGGAAAATATTCCATGCATGAACCGTATGCTGTAAGTTGGCCAAACGGTATTGCTGCTAGAGTCTTTGTTACAGAGCATGGTTTAAAAATGATGGGGTTATCAAAAGAAGGTATTTCAACTTCTTGGTAATATAAACCTAACAAGGGTTTTCAAGTCGGACAAATTACAGTTGGCTTTTTGTTCGTGCCTCACTTATTTTAGCCAACTGCAATTTGCCGCTTAAAACGGCGTTATTTGGCACCACGAAATCAAGTTAAATTTTATTTGTAAGCGCGGTGTTTTAATATTGGTTTAGTGTGTGGTTCATAAGTTTTCGCCTAAGCGGTTTGGTTATTACCGCTAATAGGCTTTACTATTTTTAAGACAATATTGCTGTAAAGCCATTAGCTAAATATCCTTTAGTGTTTGGCTCAAAATTCAAGGTTGGGTTAGTCGTGGCGCTGGGCACTTTTTGCTGCTACGGTCGGGCTGCCTTAAGCCGTAAAGTGCTTGTTATCGTTAGTGTTCTTACGCTAGCATCAAATAACAAGGTAATTCAATCTGACAAAAATAGCTTGTCTCGTTTTTTGCAAAAGACGCAAAAACCAATCCAACTATTTTTGCAGTTTAATTAAGCGTTAGGCATTCAGGGAGTGTTCAGTGTCAATTTCAGATAAAAATCGAAAAATACTTTGGGGTAAGTCTGGAAACAAATGTGCTATGTGTAAACATACATTAGTTTTTGAAAGTACCCAAAATGACAATGAATCTGTTGTTGGAGAAGAGTGCCACATTATTTCAGGTGCTAACAAAGGTCCGAGAAGTGATTCTGATTTCCCTAGAGAAAAAATTAATGATGTAACAAACCTCATATTGCTCTGTCGTATCCACCATAAAAAAATAGACGACCAAGTTGAAACTTACCCTCCTGAATCATTGAGAACAATAAAAGACGACCATGAGAAATGGGTTGAAGATAAATTAAAAGATCAACCTGCAACACCTAAAGTCCAAATAAAAAGAGTTAAAGAAGAAATTCCTGATAAATTACCTGTGATTAATTCAGGGAAAGAAATGTTTAACTTAGCCGCTGGAGCATGTGCTTTTTATAACGATTACAGCGATGACCTAACGGATGAAGAGGTAGATGCGGTTAGTGGTTTCATTCAAAATGTTAAAGATTGGGCTGAGTTAGCTCGGGAGATGGAGCCAAGCCAAAGAATTAATGCATCAAGTGACCTAGATAAAGAAATAAAGGCATTGCGCCAATTTAATATTTTTGCTTTTGCAGCGGTAGAGAAACAAAAAATAGTTGGAGGTATCGGTGGTGAATCATCATTTCCTGTTCTCCATCTTTCAGTAAATAAAGCAAATGATTCAAATGTAGTAACTGGCGAGTAATCAGTAATGCATGCCTAACAAGGGTTTTCAAGTCGGACAAATTACAGTTGGCTTTTTGTTCGTGCCTCACTTATTTTAGCCAGCTGCAATTTGCCGCTTAAAACGGCGTTATATGCTATTAAAAATGAGCTTTAAATAAAGTGCTTTCTAGTGCATAGTTTTTCGCTAAAACTAGTTAGCCTCAGCATTAATAAGCATTGCCTCTTTTACCTTTTTCAAAGGTGGCAACGCTATTAATTTTGTTCAACCTTTCGTGTGTAGCGTAAAAGTTCACGGTTAGGTTTTTATATTACGGGTGACTTAAATTCGTGCAGTGTTTGGCTACAGCCACCGTTGCATATAACAAGTTGCTCAAACGGACAAATAACAGTTGGCCAGCGCTTCGCGCATTATAGCCAACCATTATTTGCCCCTTAGCAAAGCGTTAGCTGTATTAATCTCATGGAGAGTAAATTTCGGATGGAGAGTAAAAATAAATCAATTTATATTTCCCTAATTGTATTATTTCTAATTACTAGCTGTGCTAGCCAACCGATATCCATTGACTCAAATAGCCCTGGATTCTTTATAGGACTATTTCACGGATTTAGTATTGTGTTCAGCCTGATTGGAAGCTTATTTACCGATATTAGAATATATGCATCTCCAAATTCAGGCGGCTGGTACGATTATGGTTATTTTATTGGTGTTGCCGCTTTTTTTAATGTAGTAAAAAAGTTTGAGCAGTCATACAGCTAACAAGAACATCAAACGGAAAAATTACAGTTGGCTGTTTTTCGTTCCTCAAACCATTTTAGCCAACTATATTTTTCCGCTTATGTAAGCGTTATATGCACTAAGGAAAGTATGAAGCTTCACGATATATTACTGAAAGACGAAATTTCAGAGAAATTTAAATCACCAGTTACATTTCAACAATTTGGTGGAAGTGACATAGATAAAATAGCTAAAAAAGATCCTCATATTTTATTTGAAATTGGTGCGCAAGCGTGGATGTTATACGTTGAATCAGGAGCCAAAGTTAACCCTCAAAAGCTTTCAAGTGATTTTGATTCATCAAACCCTATGCTTTATAAAAAAGTAGAAACAATCATTAAACGGAAAGTTATACAAGACATCTCATTTTCATACGCAGAAATCGAAGATGACTCTACTGACTCGTCTGGATGTATTCAGTTATCACTTTGTAGAATGTGGCCTAACGATCTATATATTGCAGATGTAGTTTTTTATAACCCTTATGAACCAGTTGCTGAAGACCAGCGAAAATATGCACTTCACTATTTTAAGTCGTTGAATTTGTTTTCAAAGCATTTAGAAATAATAAAAGATTACTGTAAAGAAAACAAAATACCTAGAATCACGCTAACTACCTCGTCCAACGAGCAAATTCCATATTTTGAAAATTTTGGATTCAAAATAGAAGATAATAATTTTGCCAAAAGTGCTCTGGAAATGGGGTTAAGCGTACCAATGTATTTAACGTGCATATAACAAGGGTTTTCAAGTCGGACAAATTACAGTTGGCTTTTTGTTCGTGCCTCACTTATTTTAGCCAACAGCAATTTGCCGCTTAAAACGGCGTTAGTTGCAAAGGGATTTATGCGCACTCTCCAAATGTTAGGCTTCTTATCAGCAGTAGTTGGAATGTTCCTGACTTATATTCTTTTATCTCCAATAGAACCAGATACTTCATCGTCTGCTGCTAGTGCATCGGGACTTGGTTTAATATTTGGTGTATTTCCTATATTGTGTTTTTCTGCATTAACATTAATTCCATCGTCATTAGGTCTGCTAAATAGTAAAATTCGAGTTAAAAGCTACTTTACTGGTAAATTCTGGCATTGCTTATGGGGCATAAATAGTATAATTTCAGCTTTCTATCTAATTGTTATAATTTACTTTTGTTATCTATTTTTAGTCCAGAGTATTAGCAACTAACAAGCTATTCAAGCGGGACAAATTACAGTTGGCTAGTTCCGCTCCACTACACATTTTAGCCAACTACAATTTGCCCCTTAATAGGGCGTTACACCCATATTAACCAGTAAATACCAATGAACACCAATGAACAATATTTAAGGTTAAGTTATTGGTATATATGTAATTAAATCTAAGCTACTGGTTTGTTGTTGTTCTTGTTTGTTCATTGTAGCATAATGATTGTGCTACAAATGAGCTACAAGGATGGTAATAGGATGCCTATAAAAAATAAAATAACAGTAACCAATATTAAAAACTTATCACCAGAAGATAAGCGTTTAAATGACACTGAGATCTCTGGTTTTCACGCCCGTATAACACCCACAGGTTTGATCACTTATTATTTGTTTTACCGCCTCAATGGGAAACAAGTGAATTATCGATTAGGTATCGATGGTCAAATGACACCAGCACAAGCCAGAGACTTAGCAAAAAATAAAATTGCCGAAGTGACTCAAGGTGTTGATGTCCAAGCTGTCAGAAAGCATGACAGAACCAAAACAAAATATTCTAAATTTTCAACACTCCAGTTTTTCTTAGAAGAAAAATACGCGCCTTGGTTAAAATCACGTAATCCCAAAACAGCTGAAAAAACCATAAAAGCGTTTGAATCTTCATTCCCTACGCTAATGGACTTTCAATTGTCTGATATTACCGCATGGGAGATCGAGAAATGGCGAAACAAACGATTAACTGATGGTGTTAAACCTGCGACAACGAATAGGCAAATAAACACCATTAAGGGCTGTTTGAGTCGTGCTGTTGAATGGGGTGCTATTGATAGCCATGATTTGAGTAAGGTAAAAACCTTAACGGTGGATAATTCTAAAGTGCGCTATTTATCCAAAGATGAAGAAGCTAGGCTAAGAGAAAACCTACAAACCTGTGATACTGACTTTTTAGAAGTGATAGTGATACTTGCTTTAAATACGGGTATGCGTAAGGGGGAGTTGTTATCACTTGAATGGAATCATGTTAATTTTGATAACAAGATACTGACTGTTGACTTTCAAAACGCAAAGTCAGGTAATACCCGCCATTTACCGTTAAATACACAAGCTTTTAATACTCTTAAGCAATGGCAACAAGAAACAGACGGAGTAGGTTTTGTCTTCAAAGATAAAAACAATTCCCAATTAAAAGACTTTCCTTATGTTTGGGGGTCTTTATTAGATGAAGCACAAATTACAAACTTTCGCTTTCACGATTTACGTCACCATTTTGCCAGTAAGTTAGTAATGGCAAGTGTTGATTTGAATACGGTTCGTGAATTGCTTGGACATAGCGATTTAAAAATGACTCTCAGATACGCGCATTTAGCGCCTGAACATAAAGCGGCAGCAGTAAACTTAATAGGTTAATGATTAATTGCTTCTTTTCTGATATTTTCCTGTTAGTTACTCCAAGTTAGATGGGGTTTATGACTTTAATGTATATGGATTTTTTTAATGATAGACAAAGACTATTACAGGCTCCCTGAATTAAAAGACCGCTTTGGTTTTACAGAATATGACTATTTATATTTATGTGAAAACTACAATATCCCTATTCGGTTTTATATCCATCATCAAAATTTTTTATTAATAGAGCCAGACAATAAGAATCGAAAATCAAACGTAATAGGCGCTATTAATTACAAAGGACTTATTGAGGTTAACTCACTAGATAGAAAGTCTTTTTTGAAAAACTCAACGGTTGAAGTTTCACAATGTTATTTACTAGATAAAAATGGTGTCACAAGTTTTGAAACAAGTTCCGATATCTTAGTTGATAATTGTTTAGATGAAAGGTATGTAAGAAGAAATTCAACATTAGCAGATTTAATATCATTTCCTTATTTGGCCATTGTAATAGGTGAAGAAAATCGAGATTTAATTCAACAAGAAAGTACGCCGTTGATAGCCAAATTGCCATTAAACTTTCAAAATATCGTTATTACAAAAGATGATATTGAATGGTGCAAGTTAACATTAGAAATAGATTTAACAAACGGTCAACCTCGAGAGCATATTATTCATAATCAAATTAAACAAATAATACGCATTAACCCTACGCTTGGTGGTGCAGCCTTATACCGAAAAGTTCATGAAAATTTTATTAATGACGATGACAGTACAGATCCATACAGCTTGTATCTCGAAGTTAATACTGATGAAATTGTGTGGGGTAAAGCGGAAAAATATGAGAAGAAGCTTACTAAAAGAACGTTTTTAAACTTAGTTTCAAAATTTAAAAAAGAGATTCAATAGTATTTATCACGGCTAACGTCACGTGATAAACGTGACAAATAAAGTCCTTCATGAACTTAAACGTACATGGAGGCAATTATGCCCACTACACAAAACAAACGTGCACTATCTGAAATAGAAACCGCCGAATACATCGGTATGAGTCGTTCTTTCTTACGTCAATCACGTATGGAAGGTAATCGTGAAAACAGAACTCCTGCTCCACCGTTCATCAAAATAGGTCGTGCCGTTCGTTATCTAAAAGATGATTTAGATAATTGGCTTGATAGTTTTTTTCGTATGCAGCACTTAGGACAAAAGTCCGTTGGTGGTGAACATGTCTAAATTAACTAAAGAGCAAATTAGATTGCTAATATGGCTTTCACAACCAGAAACTATTTTTGAAGTATCGCGTGAAGATGGTTTTATGGATGATAAATACAATGGTTTACATACCTATAAAAACTCTGAAGGACTACGTTATAAATTCGATATAAGAACCCTTTACTGCTTAGAAGGCGAAGGACTCATTGAAGGAAGCTATGTTTATCATTTTAGCATTGCTTGGGAGCGTTATACATTGACTCAAGAGGGTCATGTTTATGTGTCAATGTTAGCGATAGCATGCTAACCCTATGGATGCTTTTAAAGAAAAAATACTCGTTAAAGCGATTAACGATAAAGATAATGTTATTGCGCCTTACTTAGCGCAAGTGGATAAAGCGGATGCTCAGTTTATTACGAAGAAGCTAACGCCTTTTTCTAACCTCATTAAAAGTACCATTTTAACGGCGGCTTTTAATAAACCGACAAACTATGACCGTAACAGGCATATTTTGGATGCCTCAGCAAAACTCGCCAGTTTTTTACCTAAAAAATTGGCGCATATGTTCTTTTGTTTTGATGATGATATTAATGTCAAAGCGAAAGCTTGCGCGAATTACTGCCGACAAATTGTCATTGACCCAAAGAAAGCTTCTTTTATTCATGTCCACCACCGTAAATCCGTTAACGAAACGTGGAACGAAAGTATTTCCGTTAACGGAAATACTGAGCAAAATTATAGCGAAAGTAAGCGAAACAGTTCACGTGTAATAAGCGAAAATTCCGTTAACACAAAAGCGAGCAATAGCGACACCTTTAACACAATTTCGCCCCTTATTCGCGATGCCATGAGTGAAAAGGATAGCGAATTCGCTATAACAGAGCAAAAAACCGTATACACGTTTTTATCCCGTTACATTGAATCATTCAATCTACAGCCAATTGAGCTAAACAAAAAAATACAAATTTCAGGAAGCCTAAAGCGTTATGCAGATAATCGTTGGTGGTTACGAAAATTTCGCAAACTTATTACCCAAGCAAACGAAAAAGCGGCAATTCAATTAAACTTTGTTAACAGCAAGAGACAAGTTTACGCGAGTAACATAACGACTAAAAACCGCATTTCGCAACGATTACGAAATGACGAGCTACTCAGCTCAAGCTTTATCATTAACGAACAAGGTCAACGCTATTCTTTAAAGGATATATCAGACTTAAACGTATCAAACCCCAAAATACGAAAAGACGAATTGATATGTCGTGCAAGAGGCTTTGAAAATCTTGCTAAAGACTTAGGCCATGAAGCATTATTTATTACCATAACTTGTCCTTCAAAATATCATCAAGCCTTTTCAAAATCAGGTTCAACTAATCCCAAATGGCAAGGGCTTATGCCCGATGAAGCTAATGAGTATTTAAACCGTCAATGGCAAAAGACGCGAGCAGAGTTTAAACGACAAAATATTACGCCTTATGGTTTTCGCGTGGTTGAGCCGCAGCATGACGGAACCCCTCATTGGCATATGTTGTTTTTTATTGAAGGCGAAAAACTACAAACCTTACAAGCTATTATTCGTCATTACGCATTAGAGATTGATGGTGATGAAAAAGGCGCAGCAGAAAACCGTTGCGACTTTAAAAATATTGACCCAGCAAAAGGCTCAGCAACAGGTTATATCCTAAAATATATCGTTAAAAATATTGATGGTGAAGGAATAGGAGAAGATAAGTTCGGTAATGATTCGATACTCGTAGCACAACGCATTGATGCGTGGGCTTCATGTTGGTGTATTCGTCAGTTTCAACAAATTGGTGGTGCCAGTGTTTCGATATGGCGTGAACTAAGGCGATTACGCACTAAGTTTATAGATAAAAAGGATGCGTTATTAGAGCAAGCGCGTTTTGCTGCGGATAACAGTGATTGGCAAGGATACACCCTTGCGATGGGCGGTATTCATACCAAACAAAAAAACAGACCTATTCAATTACATTACGACTTGAATATTAACGAACAAACAGGCGAATGCCTGCAAAGCTATTATGATGGAGAGCTGATACTCAAAGTAAAAGGGTTATGGTTCGCAGGTAAAGCTGTTGTGACTCGTCATTACCAATGGAAAATAGAAAAAGCTTAGATACGTCAAGCTAAAGCACAAAGTCGCTCTAAATTTGACTCAAGGCTCATTTAGCCGTAAATCTGCAAACATGAACAACTCAAGTACACCGCAAAGAGGCTTTAGCTAGAAATTAAGCTTTAACGCCAATCGAAAACACTCCAATAATCACATTTTGCCTTTTATTTAGTCGCTGCCAGAATGGCAAAGATGCTTTTACTTGGAGTTCTGTAAATAACTGTACTAACAGTAATTAAAGGAAAACAAAACCATAAAGTAAAGCCTATAACCTATTGATTATGTAATGGTAAAAAGTTATGGTTAGGATGTTAAATAATGATTTAGTCATAAACATTTCCATCATAAATATTGGGGTGTTCCGACTAATAAATCGGTTATATGCTTTGTCTAGCATTGCATTCTTTCAAGGATAGAAAACGATGAAATTAGAATCTGTAAAATTAAAAAATTTTCGTGGTTATGGCGACGAGATATTAATCCCAATAAATAAACTGACTGCGTTCATCGGTAGAAATGATGCAGGTAAATCGACAGTTCTTGAAGCATTAGAAATCTTTTTCAATAACTCTCTAGTTAAGTGTGAAAAAGACGACCTAAATATCAACGCTGAAAATCATCTCATCGAAATAAGCTGTGTTTTTGGTGAGCTTCCACAGCAAATATTACTTGATGCTGCTTTTCCTACATCATTGGCTAATGAATATCTTCTTAATACAAATGCAAAACTTGAAATAAAGAAAGTATATGCAGCAACAGCTGCTCTTCCGAAGGAAAAGGTTTATATCGTTTGTAATCACCCAACAGTAGATGCTGCAAAAGATCTCTTGTCTTTAAAGCGTGCGGAACTGATTGCAAGAGCGAACGAACTTGGTGTTAATCCAGAAGATTATAATGCGACTATTAACTCATCAATCAGACAAGCGATACGAGAAAATATAAATGAACTTAGCTTGTCTAATGTTGAATTATTAGTTGATAAAGAAGATACCAAAAAAGTTTTCGATTCAATTAAAAATTACTTACCTCTTTATGCGTTATTTCAATCTGATAGACCTAGTAAGGATGATGATAAAGAAGTTACGGATCCTATGAAAATAGCGGTTCAGCAAGCCTTGTCTGAATTAAATGATGAAATAGAACATATTAAGAATGAAGTTAGAGCAAAAGCCATTGAAACAGCTAATAGAACACTAGCTAAACTTCATGAAATGTCTCCTGATTTAGCTGAAGAACTAATTCCTGAGTTTAGAACCGAACCAAAATTTGAGTCACAATTTAAATTATCTATTAAGTCTGAAAATGATATTTCCATTAATAAGCGCGGTAGCGGTGTAAGAAGGTTAATTCTTTTAAACTTTTTTAGAGCTGAAGCTGAACGTAGAAGAACAACAAATGATGGAAACAATATAATATTTGCTTTTGAAGAGCCTGAAACGTCTCAACATCCTGATCATCAAATAATGTTGATTGAGGCATTTATGGAACTAGCGAACACTTCAAATAGCCAAGTGATGCTTACAACTCATACTCCATCTTTAGCAGGCCTTTTACCTCTAGATAGCCTTAGGTTTATTGAACGTGATGGTCAAAATAGAACTATTGAAATGGGTTCTGATGAAGTATTTAATAAAATAGCAGAAACTTTGGGCTTATTACCTGATCCTATTTCTAAATATGCTCAAGCTATGCTTTTAGTTGAAGGAAAAGGTGATATTACTTTTGTGGAACATACTGCTGAGCAACTCAAAAATGCAGGACATATTTCACATACATTTGAAGACAAAAGGTTTGCTCTTGTACCTATAGGAGGATGCGGAAATTTAAAACATTGGAGAACAATGCAACTTGCCCAACAATTTGATATTCCATATTGCGTACTTTTGGATTCAGATAAAGGTACTACAGAAGAGCAACAGAACCTTGATAGAATAGCCGAAATGAGAGCAGATGGAATTAAGGCTTACACAACTCGTAAGAGAGAGCCTGAAAACTATATCCACCTTGATTGTTTAGCGCTCCCCGATGAAAGTCAATTTAGCTTTACTGATATATGCGATGCAAAAACACTTATAGGTACAGAAAAGGGAACTAGAAAAAGCAATGTGTTAGAAAATTACTGGGTGCTAATGACTGCTGAAAAGATAAGAGAAATGGAGTCTTATTCTGATGGTGGTATAGAGAAGTACGAATTCACAGAAATGTTTAATGATTTTTTAGAACTAGTCGAATAAGTACATAAAAGTTGCTTAAACGAACAAAAATAGTTGTAGGTTTGTTCGTTATTACTTAGTTCAGCCAACTATTTCATTGACGCTTATCAAGCGTGTTATATGTGTTTTTTAAATTGGTAATTAATAAAATGGTTGATGTAAATAAAGTTAAAGAGTTCTACCTAAAAGACTATAAAGAAATGCTGTTTCCAATGGAAACATGCCGTTTTCTTATCGATAAATCTCCAGAATTAATATCTGATTTTATAAAAAATATTGAAGATGCGTCCAGTACCGAGTTTTGCTTTTTACCACAAGAAAGTGTTTGTGCATTAAAAGCAAAGCAACACATACGACGAACAAAAAAATTAGACCCTATTGCTGAATATTACATGTATGAAATGGCATATAAAAATAGGAGTGTTTTTCGGAAATCATCAAACCCTGTTAGAGAAAATTTTGGTTATAGGTTTGCTAAGGGCTCTCATATAAAAATTCATGATAGTTACAAAGAATATAATGACAAAAACGAAGAGTTGAATAAGCAATACAAATACTTTATCAGCTTTGATGTTTCATCATACTTTAATTCAATTTATCACCATGATTTAACCAATTGGTTTTCAGGGCTTAATGTTAAAGAGTCTGAAAAACAACTGTTCGGTCGTTTCATGAGGGAGATTAATGCGGGGTTTTCTATAGATTTCATGCCACATGGAATCTATCCAGCCAAAATGATTGGTAGTCACTTTTTGTCATATATTGATCATTCCAGCTTTATTAAGTCTGAGCATATGATTAGGTTTATGGATGACTTTGTCATTTTCTCAAATTCAAAAGATACACTTAGAAAAGACTTTGAAAATATTCAAAAACTTTTGGGTCAAAAAGCCTTATATATAAACTCCAATAAAAGTATTTTGTTCTCCAAAAATAAAATTCCAATTGAAAGCGAAATAGATAAAATCAAAAGTGGGATTATGGGTGAAGTCGTTGTTAGCTTAGGCTCAGGTATGGGCTATGATGTATATGATGAAATCGTAAGACAATTTACCCCTAAAGAAATAGATCAACTAGCGGCTTTAGCCGATAATGATGAAGTTACAGATAATGAAGCAAGTCTAATACTGGATTGTATTAGCCAGCATAATCCTGACTTTTATACCTATATCCCTAAGTTTATTTATAGATTTCCTTATTTAGTCAAAAAAATATTCCATAAGTGCAGTGAGGTAAATCAATACGATGAGTTATCAATTGAATTTGAAAAACTTCTAGACTCTGAATGTTTTCTTAATGAGTACCAATTATTTTGGATTGCAGCAATCACGGAAGAATATTTACTCGAAAGCACTAGTGCCGGGGGAATCTTAGCTAGACTTTATGAGCATAAAAACTCAACTACAATATCAAAGGCTAGAGTGTTAGAAATACCTGAACAACGTTTTGGTATGCCTCAGTTAAGGGAAACGCACCTTAGGAATGGTTCAAGTGGATGGCTTTCTTGGGCGTCGGCAGTAGGTATGAGAAAAGATTCTAAGCAAAACCGGACTTATTTATTAAACTACTTCTCCAAGGCAAGTCCTATAAATAAACTTATTTCAGATTGTATTATGGCCGTATAATTAATATAACAAGCATTTAAACGAACACTGTTGTTAGCCTGTATTAATATACGTTATCGATACTTAACCTAATTAAATTCACCCAATTGGCAATAGCAATGTTTAGTAAAGCCCTATGATGCTTTAATTGGTTACCTAGCTACACATGCGCTACAAATAAAAATAAAACTCACGCAGATCAGATCTATCTAACTGTTTTTACGTGCTTTTTGTTTTTATTTAAAGTCATTAATAGGGCGTTGGTATGACTCCCCACGTCAAGTTTAAAAACACTGATCCCTGCTCAAAAAAAGAGCCATAATTTATTCTTTATAAAATTAAATGAGTTAACGCACTAGATGAAGCAAGTAAATTCGTCG
>NZ_JACGVK010000063.1:0-931 GCF_014077185.1 Colwellia sp. MB02u-10 | reverse complement strand
GACCCTGTAACAAAATCTGTGTAACTGCCTATTATTAATACCCATGTAGGGTTAAGGATAGGCAGACTATGAATAAGAAAGCACTCGAAGCGTTCGGTAAGCAAGCGGCTAAATCAATTAAGACGGAAGCAGACTTAACTGACTTTCGTAGAATGTTAACCAAGATAACGGTCGAAGCAGCACTTAATGCTGAACTAGACGAACACCTTGGTTACGCTCGCCATGAACAATCTCAGCAAAATAACTACCGTAATGGTTATTCATCGAAGACTATTAGAACCGAAGATGGTCAAGTCGATTTAGATGCCCCACGCGATAGGGATTCAAGCTTTGAACCTCAGCTTGTGAAGAAAAACCAAACCCGTTTCACCTCGATGGATGACAAGATTTTATACCTGTACTCCAAGGGTATGACCACGCGTGATATCGTCGCTACCTTCAAAGAAATTTACGATGCTGATGTGTCACCCTCGCTTATTTCTCGCGTAACAAACGCCGTTATTGAGCAAGTGATTGAATGGCAAGCCAGGCCACTCGATGCGGTTTATCCCATTGTTTATTTAGACTGTTTGGTGGTTAAAATCAGGCAAGACAAACGCGTGATTAATAAAGCGGTTTATCTCGCCTTAGGTGTTAATATTGAAGGCCATAAAGAATTGCTCGGCATGTGGATATCCGAAAACGAAGGGGCTAAGTTTTGGCTCAACGTGTTAACTGAACTTCAAAACCGAGGGGTAAAAGATATTCTCATCGCCTGTGTCGATGGCCTTAAAGGTTTTCCTGATGCCATTAATACCGTTTATCCCCAAACGCAGGTACAGCTCTGTATTGTGCATATGGTGCGTAATTCATTGAAGCTTGTGCCATGGAAAGATTATAAGGCTGTTACTGGCGACTTAAAGCAAATATATCAATCAGTAACCGAAGAGGA
>NZ_JACGVK010000062.1:0-71414 GCF_014077185.1 Colwellia sp. MB02u-10 | reverse complement strand
ACGGCAAGTAATCGGATCCGTAGTCTACCATTAGTCGTAGTGGCAATAATTTGTGATAAATTTTGAGTCATATGTAGTAATCCTTTGTTAAGGATATTAGATCACAAAATTATCGGAATTGGTATGACTTAACGCTAACCAATTACTATTTGGGTACATTTATATTCGAAAGTTAATCGTAAATTTATCTACCCGTTTCGTTTATCAGACCGCGTTTAAACTAGCTTAATGTCAACGTGCTGTATTTTTTGCTGTCTGTATTTATTTCGTTTAAAGTATGGCCCTTTTACATTCTAAGCTTATAGGTAACTGTATTAATGTCATGGCAACCGAGTATGAATTGGCCTCATGCCAAGCAACGGGCACAGGTTTTAGGTCAAATACGGGCATTTTTCTTAGCACGAAATGTGATTGAGGTTGAAACCCCGATACTTGCTCATGCAACTGTGACCGATGCACATTTAGATGCCTTCGTAACACACTATAATTACTCACAAGATAGCCATTGCGATGAATCAATAAATTTATTTGCCCAAACTTCTCCAGAGTTTGCGATGAAGCGCCTTTTAGCCAGTGGCTATGGTTGTTGCTATCAAATTTGTAAAGCGTTCCGCCATGAAGAGCAGGGTCGTTATCATAATCCTGAATTTACTATGTTGGAATGGTATCGAATTGATTTTGATCATTTCCAATTGATGGATGAAGTTGCCGCGTTAATAGAGTTAATCTTAGGTTGTGACCAAGCTGAACGTATTAGCTATCAAGCACTTTTTATTCGAGAAGTTGATATTGATCCTCTAATGACCAACAAAGAGCAATTAATTGCTCTTATTAGCAGTCGTGGTAAATTGAGTTATTGGCTAGAAAAAGAAGACTCACTTGATACTTTACTGCAATTTGTCATGGCTGAGTTAATAGAGCCTAATATAGGTAAAAATGCGCCTTGCTTTGTTTATAATTTCCCAGCGAGTCAAGCATCGCTAGCTAAGATTAGTTCACAGGATTTGCGTGTTGCAGAACGCTTTGAGTGTTATTTTAAAGGTATTGAGCTTGCGAATGGCTTCCATGAGTTAACCGATGCTAAGCAACAAAAATTACGCTTTGAGCAGGATAATGCAATTCGTGCACAATTAGGTAAAGCTAAGCATAGGATTGACGAAAATTTTATTTCAGCACTTGAGCATGGGCTGCCATCTTGTGCTGGTGTTGCCCTTGGTATTGATAGACTGATTATGCTTGCTTTATCAGCGAGCAAAATTGATCAAGTTATTACCTTTTCGATAGCAAATGCTTAACTACATGTATTAGTGTGATTACCAAGGGATTGTGTCGGTCTAATTACCGAGCGATTTTGTCGAAAGCCGCATATCAGCCAGTTGCTAAACTGGCTATGATTCATGCCGATTCTTTCAACTTACATTATTGTGTTACTCGATTAATTAGCTAATCAGGCAGATTTAATTCTTTTAATTTTCTTGTTAGAGTGTTCCTCCCCCATCCTAAGCGTTTGGCCGCTTCTTGTTTATGTCCTTGGGTGTATTTTAAGGCACTTTCTAACAATATTTTTTCAAACTCAGGTAGCACTTGTTCGATAATATTACTCTTACCTGATGATAGCTCTTTGTCGAGCCAAGTTTTTAAATTATCTTGCCAGCTATCATGTGAATTTTTTACACTGAGCGGTTTTACACTAAGTTCACTAGGTAAATCTGACATTAAAATTTCTTTACCACTGGCCATAACCGTGAGAAACCGACATATATTTTCTAATTGTCTAACATTGCCTGGCCATTCACATTGCTCTAGATAATCTAGAGTACTTTTGTGCAATGTTTTAATCTCAACGGCTAATTCTTTTGCTGCCTGTTTTAAAAAGTGTTGTGCTAATTGATTAATATCTTCCTTTCTTTCGCGCAGGCTAGGTATCTGGATCCTGATGACATTGAGTCGATGAAATAAATCTTCACGAAAGTCACTACTACTAACCCGTTCTTCTAAGTTTTGATGCGTGGCGGCAATGATTCTTACATCGACTTTTATCGGAGAATGACCACCGACTCGATAAAATTGACCGTCTGATAGTACTCTAAGTAGCCTTGTTTGAATATCGAGTGGCATATCACCAATCTCATCTAAGAAAAGTGTACCTTGGTGCGCTTGTTCGAAACGGCCATGTCTAACGGCACTTGCGCCAGTAAAAGCGCCTTTTTCGTGACCGAATAGCTCTGATTCTATTAAATCTTTCGGTATCGCAGCCATGTTCAGTGGTATAAAAGGTGCTGATGAACGCGGACTGTGCATATGTAATGCGTGTGCAACGAGTTCTTTGCCTGTACCGGACTCGCCATTGATCAGTACACTGATACTTGAACGAGATAGTCGGCCAATAGTCCTAAATACTTCCTGCATAGACGGCGCAGCGCCTATTATGCCAACAGTATCAACAGATGGGATATTAAGTTTTTTTGTCGACTTTAATTCTCGAGCATGAGTTAAAGCCCTTTTGGCCAGGGTAACGGCGTCAGTAATATCAAATGGTTTTGGTAAATATTCGAATGCTCCACCTTGATAGGCATTTACTGCACTGTCTAGATCTGAGTGAGCGGTCATTATGATGACAGGAATGTGGGCAAACTGGTCATTGATTTTACCTAATAGTGTCATGCCATCAATGTTAGGCATACGAATATCAGAAATAATCACCTCGGGTTGGTTATGTTCTAAAGCAATTAAAAGATCTTCTGGATTATGAAACGTACCTACGCTTATGTTGGCGTTCGACAGGGCTTTTTCTAGCACCCATCTGATTGAGCTATCATCATCGACGATCCATACTTGTTCGGTGATCATTAGTTTTTCTCACTTTCAAAAGGTATTAAAATAGTAAATTCGGTATGTCCAGGTCGACTTTTACAGGATAATTTTCCGTGATGCTGATGGATAATAGTTTGGCAAATGGAAAGTCCTAAGCCGGTACTCGAGGCACTACCTGAAACCATAGGATAAAATAACGTACTGCGAATATGTTCAGGTATACCGGGGCCGTTATCAATTATGCTTATTTCTACACAAAGCTTGATACGCTTGCCATTAATAGTTTTATTGCTTGCTGCACGAGTTTTTAAGGTTATTTTACCTTCACCATTTAATGCTTGCATGGCGTTATGGACAATATTGATAACGGTTTGTTGAAGCTTGTCTTGATCAAAGGTTAATTCAGGTATGGATGGGTCATAGTCACGGGCTAAAGTAATATCTTTGGGGTTATCAAATTTTGACAGTTGAAAGACTTTTTCAATCACGATATGAATATTTTGCAACTTCATTAAAGGCCGGTTGTTAGGCCCTAACAAACGGTCAACTAAATTGGTTAATCTATCGGCTTGTTCTATGATCATCGCGGTGTATTCTTTTTGTTCGAGGTTAAGTTCTAAATCTAATAATTGCGCCGCGCCGCGCAGGCCACCGAGAGGGTTTTTAATTTCATGGGCAAGACCACGGATAAGATCGCGTGCAGACTCCCATTGTTGTTGTTGAAATGCTTCTGCACTGATCTGTTTTTGTTGATCAATTTGTTTGAACTCGAGCAAAATGTGTGGACATTGCTCAAAGGTAACTGAAGAGGCAGTAATTTCAACGGTGATTTGTCGCTGATCACAAAACTCAATCGTTACATCGCTATCACTAAACTCTTGTCCTGTCTTCAGTAGTTGTTGTAAACGATTACTATTAATCGGGGTATTATAAAAAACTTGATCAATGGGAAGTCGGTATATTTTACTTAAGCTTTTAACTAGCAATGCTTCGGCAGCAGGATTGACATAGCAAATAGCGAGTTCACTGTCTAACACAACAACAGCTGTTACCATTTGGTTAGGTAACGCTTGTTGATAATGCTTTTTTATTTTGTTTAAATTTATCACGTTAGTAAACATCACTTTTCCTTGCACCAAGACGGTGCGTTAAGTAACGAGTGTAAATAAAGTTGGTGCAATATGCACTGAAATCCGGTTAGTTTGCCTTGTTAACCGATATTCTGTGCATATAAAACGTTACTGGAGAAGACGTTGCAATAACCTTGCCTTTATCATTAAGTAAGGCCATTTTTATTTGATGTTCACCACGGTCAATATTTCGAAGGACAAACATTGAGTGTGTTTGTGGCTTCTTATAGGGCTTGTCATCTAAATATAATTGTATGGTAAGGCCACGCTTGAAGATGGGCTTAATTCGGCCTGAAACATAAGCTGAACCCGTATTATCTCTAATGGTAGCTTTGTTTTCGGGTTGGACGATCTCTACTTGATAATTGTTATCTATGGCTTTGGGTTTTATGTCTAAAATAGAGGTGTCGATTGAGGATTTTATGGTGTTAGGTTCTTTGACATCTAATTCTACCGCACCGGGTTTAGGGCTATCAGAAAAAACCAGTACTCCTTGCTCGCTGCGCCATACATAAACTTGAGCAGAGCCTGCAAACACAGAAAAAGCCTGCGTTAGCAATAGAATAAAAATGCAAAAACGTGCAGTATGAATCAAAAATAATTTCCCTGTTAAAAATATTCAATCTTAATCTATCCACATTATACCTAATTTACCACAAAAAAAGCTCACCGAAGTGAGCTTTTTACTTATCTATCTATTTGCAACGTTATACGCTGTAGTACATATCAAATTCAACAGGGTGAGTTGTTAAGTTCAATAATTCTACTTCGCTACGTTTGATACCTATGTAGGCATCAATCATGTCTTTATCCATAACACCACCTTCAGTTAAGAAGTCCATGTCATTTTCCAAGGCATCTAATGCTTCAGTCAACGAAGTGGCCACTTGTGGAATTTCTGCAGCTTCTTCCGCAGGTAAGTCATATAGATCTTTATCCATGGCATCGCCAGGGTGAATTTTGTTTTTAATACCATCAAGACCAGCCATCAACATAGCTGAGAAGCCTAAGTAAGGGTTCATTGTTGGATCAGGGAAACGAACTTCGATTCGCATTGCTTTTGGTGACGGTACAATTGGAATGCGGATAGATGCAGAACGGTTACGTGCTGAGTAAGCTAGCATTACAGGTGCTTCGAAACCAGGTACAAGACGCTTGTATGAGTTAGTAGAGGCGTTAGTAAAAGCATTTAGTGCTTTAGCATGTTTGATGATACCACCAACATAGTAAAGTGCCATTTCAGATAATCCACCGTATTTATCACCAGCAAATAAGTTAACACCGTCTTTAGCAAGAGATTGATGAACATGCATACCTGAACCGTTATCACCTACTAATGGCTTAGGCATAAAAGTTGCTGTTTTACCGTAGGCGTGTGCAACGTTGTGAACAACATATTTATATATTTGCACTTCATCGGCTTTCAATACCATAGTATTGAAGCGACAAGCGATTTCGTTTTGACCTGCAGTCGCTACTTCATGGTGATGCGCTTCAACTACTAAGCCCATTTCTTCCATCACTAAACACATGGCTGAACGAAGATCTTGTGATGAATCTACTGGTGACGTAGGGAAATAGCCGCCTTTTACACCAGGACGATGTCCCATATTGCCTTCTTCGTATTCTGTACCCGAATTCCAAGACGCTTCTTTATCATCTATTTTATAAAATGAACCACTCATGTCTGTGTGGAAACGAACATCATCAAAAACAAAAAACTCTGGCTCTGGACCAATTAAAACGCTGTCTGCAATACCGGTACTACGCATGTAATCTTCAGCGCGTTTTGCCACTGAACGAGGATCACGGCTATAACCTTGCATTGTTGTAGGTTCAAGGATGTCACAACGAACATTCAAGGTAACTGCTTCAGTAAAAGGGTCAAGTACTGCAGATTCAGCAATAGGCATCATCACCATGTCTGATTCGTTAATACCTTTCCAACCTTGGATTGAAGACCCATCAAACATTTTGCCGTCTTCAAAAAAATCTTCTGTTACTTGATGATGAGGAATTGAAATGTGTTGCTCTTTACCCTTGCTATCAGTAAAGCGTAAATCAACAAATTTGACGTCATGTTCTTTAATTAGATCTAAAACTGCGTTTGACATTGAATGTCTCCAGTGTAGTTAGTGCTTAAATGCTCAAAAACTTAATTCTCTATTACTTGTGCTTAAGCGAATACTGTGCCAAAGCTAAAGTCATTGAAATATATGATTTTTATGTTTTTTATTAATTTAATGTGCACCATTGCAGTGCGTTGTTTGCTGTATTTTGGTGCGTGTACTCTAATCTGATCATCGGCAGTATAACAACTGAATAATATTTTGTTGGTTATATTTTTCTATTGCGGTGTATTTGCTGAGACTTGTGCTGTATAATATGCGCCCAATTGTAGCCCTATTCGTTAATTTGCCGAAAGTAGCAATAAACGAAAGTAACAGCGAGTAACGC
Source organism: Colwellia sp. MB02u-10 (assembly GCF_014077185.1). Lineage (NCBI taxonomy): Bacteria > Pseudomonadati > Pseudomonadota > Gammaproteobacteria > Alteromonadales > Colwelliaceae > Colwellia > Colwellia sp. MB02u-10. The sequence continues at coordinate 65,013 of NZ_JACGVK010000062.1, read as the reverse complement.
CTGTGTTAGATAAATTAAGAAATGTGGCAATTATTGCTCACGTAGACCACGGAAAAACCACTTTAGTTGATAAATTATTAGAACAGTCAGGTACGCTAGACGCCCGAGGCGGTCTAGAAGAACGTACAATGGACTCAAATGATATCGAAAAAGAACGTGGTATCACAATCTTAGCTAAAAACACGGCTATTAACTGGAACGGCTACCGTGTAAACATTGTAGATACTCCTGGCCATGCTGATTTTGGTGGTGAAGTTGAACGTGTAATGTCGATGGTAGATTCAGTTTTACTTATTGTTGACGCACAAGAAGGCCCTATGCCACAAACGCGTTTCGTAACGAAAAAAGCGTTTGCTCAAGGCTTAAAGCCAATTCTAGTTATTAATAAAGTTGATAAGCCTGGATCTCGCCCTGATTGGGTGATGGACCAAGTGTTTGAATTGTTTGATAACCTTGGTGCTACTGACGAACAACTTGATTTTAAAGTTGTTTATGCTTCAGCAATCAATGGTTGGGCTTCGCTTGAAGAAGGCGTAACTGGTACAAATATGACGCCTTTATTTGATACTATTCTTAAAGAAGTACCCGCACCAAAAGTTGATCCTGATGGTCCATTTCAAATGCAAATTTCTCAACTTGATTACAGCTCATACATGGGTGTAATTGGTGTTGGACGTATTTCGCGTGGCTCTGTTAAGCCAAATCAACAAGTCACCATAAAATTAGCCACTGGTAAGCTTCATCACGCTAAAGTAGGTAAAGTATTTGGCTATTTAGGATTAGAGCGTAATGATATTGAAGAAGGTTTTGCCGGTGACATTATTGCCCTTACCGGGTTAGGTGAGTTAAAAATATCAGATACCGTTTGTTGTCCTACTGAAGTTGAAGGTTTACCGGCATTATCTGTTGATGAACCTACCATTAATATGACTTTCCAGGTAAACAATTCACCATTTTGTGGTAAAGAAGGTAAGTATGTTACTTCCCGCAATATCAAAGAGCGTTTGGAGAAAGAATTAATACACAACGTTGCTTTACGTGTTGAAGAACTTGGTGATCCAGATAAATTTAAAGTATCGGGTCGTGGTGAGCTTCATTTAGGTATTTTAATTGAGAATATGCGCCGTGAAGGCTTTGAATTAGCCGTATCGCGTCCAGAAGTTATTATTCGTGAAGTTGATGGTGAAATACAAGAACCCTATGAAACAGTAACTATTGATGTGGAAGAACAACATCAAGGCTCTGTTATGGAAAAAATGGGGATCCGTAAAGCTGAATTAACTGACATGGCACCTGATGGTACAGGTCGTATTCGTATGGACTTTATTATGCCAAGTCGTGGTTTAATAGGTTTCCAAACTGAATTTATGACATTAACTTCTGGTTCAGGTTTAATTTATCATACATTCTATGAATATGGCCCGCATAAAGGTGGTGACATCGGCCAACGTAAAAATGGCGTAATGATTGGTAATGCAACCGGCAAAGCATTAACAAATGCAATATTCAACTTACAGTCTCGTGGTCGTATGTTGATCGGACACGGTGTTGATATTTATGAAGGTCAAGTTATCGGTATTCATAGCCGTGATAACGATTTAACCGTTAATGCGCTTAAAGGTAAGCAATTAACTAACGTTCGTACTGCTGGTACAGATGAAGCACAAACGTTAACTCCGCCTATCGTTATGTCACTTGAGCAAGCGCTTGAGTTTATTGATAATGATGAATTGGTTGAAGTTACGCCGTTAAGTATTCGTATTCGTAAACGATTTTTGAAAGAGAATGATCGTAAGCGTGAAGGTCGTGGACCAAAATAACCTTGTAAGTTAATTACGATATAAAGCCATCTGAAGAAATTTAGGTGGCTTTTTTTTTCAATGTTGTAAAATCAGCCTCGAATAGTTCTAAATAAAATAGTTTCATAGATAACCTTGATGACTTTAGGCTGAAGGTAAAATTATTGAGATTATGACTACCGTTATTTTAGTCATTGCCTTAAAATAAATGTAATAGCTCTAACTAGTAATTTATATGCACCCAAGAATAGAAGAAATAAAGCAGCATCGTTACGTTAAATCAATATTTGGCTTTTGGTTATTGTTTTTTAACAATTTTCAAAAAGAACGTATTCATGTCACTGCCGGCTATTTATCTTATGTTACCTTGATGTCTTTGGTGCCTTTGATGGTGGTGATGCTATCTGTGATGACCGCTTTCCCTATTTTTTCTGAAATAAGAGAATTGATAGAAAACTTTATCTATCAAAACTTTGTTCCAGCTTCTGGTGATGTTGTGCAAGAGCATATTACTGGCTTTGTCAGCAATGCCTCTAAAATGTCTGCTATAGCCATTACGGCGCTATTTATTTTTGCCATGTTACTCATTTCAGCGATTGATCAATGTTTAAATAAATTATGGCGAGTAAATGAAAAACGTCGAATCATCACTTCATTTTCAATGTATTGGATGGTATTAAGCTTAGGTCCGGTATTGGTGGGTAGTAGTTTGGTCATGACCTCCTATATTCTGTCGTTGGTATCGATAGGGGATTATGATTTATTAGGGCTAAGCAATATTGCTGTGCAGGCTCTGCCGTTAGTCGCTTCAATAGCCGCTTTTTTTATTTTATATATGGTAGTGCCCAATAAGGTTGTTCCTACTAGATTTGCGCTTGCGGGTGCGACCCTAGCCGCGGTCTTATTTGAGATAGCAAAAAAATCTTTTGCAATTTATGTGACACAACTTCCTTCTTATGAGGCTATATATGGTGCGTTATCAAGTATTCCTATTCTATTTTTATGGGTATACTTGAGCTGGTTGGTAGTGCTTGTTGGGGCATTATTTACCGTATCATTAGAAGATTATGACAGCGAAAAAAAGGTAAAATCATCTCAGCAAGCTGCTGATTAAATATAAGTAGACTGAATAGATTATCTATAAGGAGCGGTATATGTCTAGAGTGCTTTTCCCCAATATTGCGGTTTATCAACAACAATGGCTTGACGTTGGAGATGGACATCAACTCTACCTTGAGCAGTCAGGTAACCCCAATGGTATTGCCGTGGTATATCTACATGGTGGCCCTGGCGGCGGAACAAGTAAAGATCATCGCCGATACTTTGATCCCGACAAATACCGTATTATTTTATTCGATCAACGCGGCTGTGGACGCTCTACACCATCGCCCAGTGTTCGCCATAATACCCCCGCGCATTTAGTTGCTGATCTTGAGCTAATCCGTCAACATTTAAGTATTTCACATTGGTTAGTGGCCGGAGGTTCATGGGGCACCACCTTGGCATTGCTTTATGGCATTCAATATCCTGAAACCGTGTTAGGTTTTATTTTAAGAGGCGTTTTCCTTGGCACAACATCTGAATACAACTGGTTGTATGGTCAAGATGGCGCCGCCGGATTTTTTCCTGAATATTACCGAGAATTTACTGAGCAACTTATTGACGTTAAAGCTGATAATATTGTTCAAGGCTATTATGATGTGCTGACGGGAAGCAATGAAATTGCCGCTATTGCCGCCAGTAAAGCTTGGTGCTTATGGGAGCTTAGGTTGTCAACCATTGAGCATCACCCTATTGATATCCATCACATAGAAGATTCACATCAAGCCTTATGTATGGCGAACATATCGAGCCATTATTTTGTCAATAAATGCTTTATTGAGGAGGGCCTGATTTTAGCGTCGATTGAAAAAATTAAAGCGATACCGGCGATTATCTTACATGGTCGCTATGACATGGTTTGCCAATTGCGTAACGCGGATCAGTTGGTGCAAAAATGGCCCAATGCACAATTACAAATATTACCCAAAGCAGGGCATAGCGGTTTTGAATCTCAAACGATTGATGGCTTTTGCAAAGCAACAGACACTATGGCTAATTTTATTGCCGAACGCAGAGAGCGTGATTAAATGATAGCCTTGATGCAAAGAGTATCCGAAGCAAGTGTCAGCGTTGATCATAATGTTGTTGGGGAAATCGAGCAGGGTTTATTGGTGTTTTTAGCGATTGAACCTGCAGATACCCAAGCAAAAGCGAAGCGCTTAGCTGAACGTGTTGCCGGTTACCGAATTTTTGCTGATGATGAGGGTAAAATGAATTTAAATGTTCAGCAAGTCGGTGGTGAAATATTAGTCGTTTCGCAGTTTACCTTAGCGGCGAATACCACAAAAGGAATGCGACCGAGTTTTACCCGTGCAGCACCGCCAAAATTGAGTGCAGCGCTTTATCAATATTTTTGTCAACAATTGCGTGACCTCGGCTTTAGAACTCCGACAGGGGTATTTGGTGCTGACATGCAGGTGCGATTATTAAATGACGGTCCGGTAACCATCAATCTGCAAGGTTAATACAAAATTAATAGCAATAATATTTACTAGTTAGCGCGCATATGATGACTAAAAAACTTTCGCCACCTAAGGTATTGTGTTGCGGGTAGGTAGGATGTTTTTGAACGTTTTTTTAGGTTATCTAGCATCCAATGCCTTGGCAACAAATGAATAATTACATTGAGATAGCGTGGAATATGAAAGTAGATAATATGATGCGAACTTTGTAGTTGCCTTAAAATGGTCAAGCATAAGTTAATTTCTTGATCGTCAAGATCAGGTAAATTCAGTGTTAAACAAGCATCATCTTGTAAGTTATCTATTAGTGCGGTTAATAGCGCAACTCGACTTTGAAAACTATTAGCATGATGTTGATAAACATCACAAATTAACCAATCAGCGGATGACTTTGCTGGACATTGACTTTGTTGCAGCCAAGCTAAGGCTTCGCTATTTTCAATCACTATCTGCTGTTGTTGCGGGTTAAAATAATGTTGAAAGCATTCGATCACCGCTTGAGACAGTTCTATACTTGTGACTTGGACATTGGGCTGTAGCGCACTTAAGAATCGACTCAAGTTTCCGCCACCAAGACCCAACTCTACCACCTGATTTGGTTGAAAAAACAATAAAGGCATTAAAGCCGCGTAGTGATGAGGCAATGTCAGTTTTTCTGGACACCGTAAATGCATAACACTTTGAATAACGTCGTCAAATGCTAACCAGCGATAATGTGCATTTTCACTAATGGTTATTTGGTCTGTGGTGTTACTGAGGTACACTAGTTGACCTTGGTTAACATGTTGGTTAAGTTTCACGTGTTGTTAAATTCCTGAAATAAATATATTTCACTTGCCATAAGATGAACAATAGACGATGTACAAATGCAGAGCGCCAAAAAATCAAGCTGAACTAGCACAATATTATCAACTACGCTGGCAAACGCTTCGCCAGCCATCGCAACAGCCCATGGGTAGCGAAAAAGATGAGCTTGAGGCACAATCATACCATCGGGTCATCGTTGACGATATGGATAACATTGTTGGCGTTGGGCGATTACACAATGCTAGTCAAGCGCAAGCACAAATTCGCTATATGGCGATCAGTGACCCTGTTCGTGGTCAAGGGCTGGGTAAATTACTGATCAGTGAGTTGGAACGGGTTGCAGCAGAAGTTGGGGTGAAATCCATAGCGTTAAATGCGCGCGTTAATGCGATTAGTTTTTATCAGCGACTTGGTTATAGCGATGAAGGATATTCACATACCCTTTTTGGTGACGTAAAGCACAACAAAATGATTAAGAGCATAGCAAGACCCGATAGTCATTTAGCTGAACTTGCCGACAACTTACAGCAACTTTGGCATCAAACTATTCCGCTTAGTAAAGCCATGAATATTAATATTTGCTATTTTGATCAACAAAAACTGCGCACTAATTGTGAGCCAAACTTTAATAAAAATCTTCATAATACGATGTTTGCAGGCAGCATTTATACTTTGGCAACCCTGACTGGTTGGGCTTGGGTGTATCTGGCGTTACAAGCGCAAGCACAGCAAGCTGACATTGTATTAGCGGAAGGAAATATTCGCTATATTGCGCCGCTGCTAGGTGTCGCCTATGCTCAAACGTCGTTAAACCGAGTTACGGGTAGCCTAGAGCCGTTACTAGATGGCAAAAATGCTCGCTTTAATATCGAAGTTGAAGTGTGTTGTGGTGATAAGGTTGTCGCACTTTTTACTGGGGCTTATGTCGCCATGGCAAAACGACCATAACCTGTTGGCTGTGGTACTCAAGGTATTAACCTTGCTCGTATAATACCATTTCTGAGTTATTATTGAGTGAAAATTCAAATTCAAATTCAAATTCAAAGTAGATCAATATGTATAAAGTTTTTGTCGGGTTTATATTTTTCAGCTTCCTTGCCACGGCAACTGTGCCGATAAACAGTGAACTGAATGCGGTATTAGATAGTTTTCATCAAGCGGCAGGCGAAGCTAACGAGGAAAAATATCTTGGCTTATTGGCAGAAGATGCTATTTTTCTGGGTACAGACAGTGCTGAACGCTGGAATAAAAGCGAATTTTCAGCTTTTGTAAAACCCTATTTTAGTCAAGGTAAAGGTTGGTTATATCAGCCAGTTAAACGTCATATAACGCCAACTCAAGCGGGTAATATTTTCTTTTTTGATGAGTTGCTGGAAAATAAAAATTATGGTCTGTGTCGTGGAAGTGGTTTGTTAATTAATACTGAAAATGGATGGAAAATATTACAATACAATTTATCTATTCCGGTGCCAAATGCTATTGCTCTGCAAGTGGTCGCGTCTATTAAGGGTTATCGAGCCGCTACGATTAAAAAATAAAGTCAGCTTAATCATCACTGTCAGTGGTGTAATTTTATGGAGAAATTTTAATGACCAGTGTTAGTATTATCGGCTGTGGTTGGTTAGGGCAGGCGTTAGCGCAACGTTTACTTGCTAGCCATACTAAACTTATTGCCAGCTACCAATCAGCGCAAAGCCATGACAAACTTAAGGCGCTTAATATACCGGCCACTCAGCTTATTTTACCGCTTGTTGATGATGTGATGAGCTGTAAGAAGCTAGATAAGATTGCCAGCGTTGACCCAAGATTATTTCAACAAGATGTGCTGATTATTGCCATACCACCCCAGTTGAAAAAAGGTCGGGTAGATTATCCGTTGAAAATTCAACAGTTAGTGCACCTGGCTGAGCTTGGCAACACTCAACATATTATTTTACTGAATTCGACAGCCATCTATAATGGTTTAGTGGGTAAAGTAGATGAAGCCAGTCAGTTAAATATGAATGCTGAAAAAGTTGCTAGCTTACTGGCAGCAGAGCAAGCGGTTAAAAGCTTCTCTAAACGGGTGCATATTTTAAGGTTAGCGGGATTGGTTGGGCCTGATCGACATCCGGGTAAATTTTTACAAGCAAAGCGTGTTTTTGAAAATGCTAGTGCGACGGTGAACCTAGTTCACCAAACCGATGTAGTGAATATTCTTGAGAGTCTTATTCATCTTATCAGTACTGATAGTACACAAAGCATTTATAATGTGGTCAGTAATACCGATAGTGATCGCCAGGGTTATTATCAGCTAGCCGCGCAAGCCTTAAATTTACCGATACCACAATTTGCCATCGAGCAAGAGCAAAGCCCAAGTAAAAAAATTATCGGTACAGCATTGCGTGATGAATTGGCTTACCGCTATAAGCATGACGACTTATTATCTTGGTTAAAAAAGTCTGCTCCCATCGACTTAGAAAGCGCTTAATCTGTGATTTTGAAAAAATTAAGGTGTAAAAACTATGGCGAATAATGTCATTACTAAAATGCTAAAAGCAATCTATCAATATAAAATGACTTTATTATTTTTTATTTTGTGGGCGCATGTTTCATTGTTGAATTTATTTTATGTTAATTACCGTGGGCCAGTTTTTCTCTGGCAAGAAAATAGTGAATTACGGACTATTCAAACACATTTTTTAATTGCCTTAATCACAACTCTGTTCTTTTTAGCTATCACAAAATTAAGAAAAATAAGCAGCAATAAAGCGTTTAAAAGCAATGGACAATAGCCAATAAAAAACCTCTATTTGCGACAGAACCAAAATTACATCAGGCTGCGCTAAGCAGCTTAGCACTTAAGTGGATGCGCATATTATTTAAGTGTTACACGATTAGGAGCTAATCAAAGACTTCTCCTTGATAAATAATTCTGTCATTACCACGGAATAAACCAAATGCGGCCGTAGCAGTAGGGTTTTCACTAAATGTTTTGGTATCAACGCCATTCCAATTCCAGTCATACTTAAGCCATGAATAAATATCATACTCAATATTTATTGTGCCCTGATTACCTGCCCCTGGAGCTGTTAAAGTTATGGCTCGGGTTTCACCTTCCTCAAGTTGTCCTGTGACGGTATTCACACTGGTTAAATTTTTATCTAATGTACCTGAATTAAGTATGATATTGCTCGCATCATAGGGTGTACAGCTGTCTTGTTCATTGATCACATAACGTCCACTGGCATTTAAATACTCCGTAGACAATTTTTGAGGAAAATTGGCGGTTTCCGGGCCAAAGCTATTTTCGATGAGCGCACGGCCAAAACGCAGGTTAATACCTGTCGTATTCATAATATTGTTTGGGGACTTAATGCCAATACCATCACTATCAACAAAGTTAACTTGATCAATTAAAAAATTAATATCATTGTCTTGTGCAATAACCTCTGAATTTTCATTACGTGGATAAAAAAAGTTATCACTACCAGCTAGCTCATAATGTAATATCCCTGCTTCAAGTGGTGAACCAAAGCTAAGGGTACCAGCGAATAGGTTGGCGGTTAAAGGCAGAAAATTAGTGTCTTTGCCTAAAATAGTAGAGTCTGTTGTAGGTCGTATAATAAAATTAGCCGCAGCAATAAATTTGTTATAACCCGGTTCGGTATAATTTTGTACTGTGACATCTTGAACATTTTTTGCCGTTAGTTTAACAACAGGATTAACAAGATAAGATATTGCCCCTTTGGCAGCATCACTCACCATCACTTGTCCTGTATAGGCAAAAGTCGTATTTTGATTGCAAACGGCAACAAGGGCTCCTTGTTCTACCACCATTTGTTCAAAATAATCAGGGGTAAAACGGCCTATATCAAGACTGTTGGAGGTAATGGTATTGCCTGAAAAGCCATAGTCGAGATCTTGAAGGTCGAGAGATAACAAGCCCACTTCAGCATAAGAGGCACTGTTAGTAGAAGACACTCCTGAACCAAACGCACTTAACGTAACGCTTTGATAATTTGGCGTAAGGTTACTTGATATTGTGCCATTACCATAGTTAAACGTACCATTAACGCCATCTGTCGTTGGACCTGTTCTCGTTAATAACAGTTGAATATCATTAGGAAGATAATTAGCCGTAATGTTGGCCGGTGAAGTGCCAAGAGCATTATAGGCTGTTACGGTAAAATCAAATGCTTGTCCCGCTTTATGTTTTATAGCTGAGCTATTCGAATTACCGTTGATCCCACTGCCACCAGCTGTTGCAGTAACGACTAATTTTTCAGGACTGACCCAAAAAGCATTACTATTGCCAACTAAGTTAACACCGACGTTATCATCAACTCCAGTGTATTTAGCATACAAACGAATTTGTCCTGCATCTAAATAAACTGGCGTTGGGATGGTTGCTTTGCTCTCATCACCAAAATTCAGTGTTATGATTGGAGTATAAGTGGGATATTTATCAATACTTGTACCTGAAGTGCCATTGACTTTAAAATTTAATCCCGTTGTTCCGCTAGGTGCAATATTTTGTTGCGACAACTCTACATCGACATTATCCGAGAATAAGCCGGTACAAACCCCATTCACATTCTCTACTGCTTGCAGTTTTATGATATCCGCAAAGTTATTGCCACTTATTTGATTGCCGATAGACGTTGTTTCAGCAGCGCCATATAAAAATCTGAAGCCTGCATCAGCAAATATCACATCACAACTTGTGGAGTCACCATTTTTACATTCATAGGTTTGATCTAAACTTAACGTTGCCGGCGTGCTTGTATTGGTATAAGAAAAGCTAGCATCAGTAGTGCCTCCAACAACAGTTACCGTTTGATCAACTGTGCCATTAATTGATAACTCCACGGCAATAGCATCAGTGTATAAAGTAGAACACGTCGTATTAGCGCAAGCCTTGACTGTCACGCTTTCGGGAGCACAGGTTAACCCTTGGCCATCATGCTCGATTTGTATGTGATCAAACAAGCCATTTGTATTTAAAGACGTAGAAGTAACGCATTGTGGATTGTTATAAATTACAGCGGTATTAGTATTAACTGCTCCGAATGTAGAAAGTTGTCTACCCGCCATAAATACACCACCTCCTGAGTTACTGGCTCCACCATGAGACATAAATGTTCCTTGTACTTCAGAAGAAGCACCTATGTTAACGGCACCAGTGGTAACTCCGGCTCCTCCAAGCCAAAAAACATTACATCGCTTTGCTCCATTAACTAAAATAACTTTCGATGCTGCCGCTACATTAAAGGCCCCAGCAAACCTAAAAACAAATACTGCATTGGGATCACCGGCCGCATCAAGAATAACAACGCCGGCCAAGGACCCAGCTCCTGGTATATGGTAAACCCCAGGAGCAAGTGTTTCGTTATTAAAAGCTGCAGCATGCGTCACCGAAGGTGTCATAAGCATAAGCGCGCTATAAGCGTCATCTAAATCTGATGCCGCTTGTGCTGTTAGAGCATTTGCAATCTCCTCAGTTCCGATAATAATTCCTCCGTAACCAGTTACAGCTCCCGCATTGGTACCAATTTTTCCAATAATGCCAGTTATACCGGTATTTGCTACATTGCCGGCACTAGAAAAAAGTGTAAAGTCTGAAAGAACGCCTAAAATATCAACAGCGGGAGCAGGGGTACAGTCTGCTTCACAGAATATTTGAATGGTGCTAGGATCAGGAGGAGGAGTGGCACTAGAACCAATTCCCATAGTTATTGCACCAGCCATGGAAAGCATTCTTCCTTCAAGAGCAACATCTGCGCCTAGTCCAACAGCACCGGCCTTTGAAAATAGAGTTCCTTTTACGTCAGCACCAGCCGCAACAGAAATAGCTCCGCTAATAAGCCAAAAAACATTAGAAGATTTCGTTCCATTAGTTAAACTAACCGTTGCACCAGCGCCTACTGTGAATGCTCCGTTCATTTTTATTACAAAGACAGCATTAGGATCTCCTCCGCCATCAAGAGTAAGGGCTCCTCCCACAGACCCAGCGCCACCTATGGCATAAACTCCTGGGACAAGCGTTTCTCCACTTCCAAAAGCGGGAGCATGAGCGGGAAAATCAGTAAAAAGAGCGTTAAGATGAATGTACAACCTCAATAAATCGAAGCGAGCCTGATCAGTTACAGCATCGGCATTGTAGGTGTTACCGGTATAAGGTGGCGAAGGAAATCCGCTAATAATTCCTAAATGGGTGCCAACATCACCGGTAACAGTTCCACCTGAATTTGTCACCCCTCCGCTTGCGGTATAAGCTTCAAAAGATTCAAGTATTCCTAAATTAACTGTGCTATTGGGAGTTTGGCTAAAACTTATATTTGATAGTAATAATAGTGCTGTAGTTGTTAAACTTAAAAGTAATTTTTTATTCATAATTACACTGCTGTCTCGTTAACGATAAATAAGTAGGTACCCCCCCATTATTAATGGAGATCAATAGTAGAACTTTTTCTCTGTGTTAATTTCAATTTCTGAATTGGGGTGAACCCACCGATTCCCATATTAGGTCGTTCGTTATTATAAGTCCATAACCACGGTTATGACGCTGCTGCAAAAGTAGTTATTCTGGGAAACCTTTTAATGGACTTATCTCTTACATTAGATGATATAGATAGTGTAGGTATTAGCCATAGCACAAATAATGATATTTCTAACGCCACTTATTTAAATAAGCATTGGAAACTCATTGCAAGAGTGGAAAAGCATAACGATGGGTGCTACGCATCAGTTAAGCCTGAGATGATATCGAGTGAACATCCATTAGCATCCATTAAAGACGCAACAAATGCTATTACCTATTCAACAGAATTACTAGGTAATATTACCTTAATTGGTCCAGGTGCTGGACGCTTGGAAACAGGATACGCTGTTATCGAAGATATACTTTCAAGACATAAAAAATCACTAATGCGCTAATATTATTTACATAATGATATTGACATATTTAGGTTCTTTTCTTCTCATAATCAATTGACTAAGATCGCAACATACCCTTCATCCTGAACATAAAAAAGCCAAACATGGATGTTTGGCTTGATTCAGTTAACTTAAATTTAACTGGAACTAGAAGCTAGGTAATAAGGCTTCAGGCATGAAATTGTTGAACTCACCTTCAGCAATAATCGACGATGCGTCAGCAATATCTGGCGCAAAGTATCTGTCTTTATCATAAAAACTGACAACTTGGCGTAAAATTGATTTAGCCAATTCAACATTTTTAGAACCTTTTAATGGCGCTCTAAAATCTAGACCTTGTGCCGCCGCCAAGTATTCAACAGCTAACACACCGTTAGTATTTTCAGCCATATCAGCAAGACGACGGCCAGCAAAGCAAGCCATAGAGACGTGATCTTCTTGGTTTGCTGAAGTGGGTAAGCTATCAACAGAGGCTGGATGGGCTAATGATTTATTTTCTGAGGCTAAAGCGGCAGAGGTGACTTGTGCAATCATAAAACCAGAGTTTATCCCACCATTATCGACTAAAAATGCCGGTAATTTACTGAGGTTTGCATCGATTAATAACGCCATTCTACGCTCTGATATCGAACCCATTTCGGCAATCGCTAAGGCTAAGTTATCTGCTGCCATAGCAACAGGTTCGGCATGGAAGTTACCCGCAGAGATAAAGTCACCTTCGTTGGCGAAAACTAACGGGTTATCGGTCACACCGTTAGCTTCAACATGAAGTACTTCAGCCGCTTGGCGAATTTGTGTTAAACATGCGCCCATCACTTGTGGCTGACAACGCAGTGAGTAAGGGTCTTGCACTTTTTCACAATCAAGGTGCGAAGAACCTATAGCTGAGTTGTGGTCTAAGATGTGACGGTATGCGCGAGCGGCATCGATTTGTCCGCGTTGACCACGAGCTTGATGTACGCGATCATCAAAAGGGGCGCGAGAACCCATGGCCGCTTCAACGGACATAGAGCCAATAACAACACCAGCAGCAAATAAGTCTTCCGCGTGAAATAAGCCTTCTAATGAAAATGCCGTTGACGCTTGTGTGCCATTGAGTAGTGCTAAACCTTCTTTTGCTGCTAAGGTCATGATCTCAAGACCGGCTATTTTTAAGCCTTCAACCGCTGAAATAACTTCATCGTTATGCGACATTTCGCCTTCACCCAATAAGGGTAATACCATATGAGAAAGTGGCGCTAAATCACCAGAAGCACCAACAGAGCCTTTTTTAGGTACACATGGATAGACTTCTGCGTTTAATAGGGTAATTAATGCTTGAATAACTTCTAAGCGAATACCAGAAAAACCGCGTGATAAGGAGTTGATTTTCAATACCATCATTAAACGAACAGTGGCATCATCCATGTACTCGCCAAAGCCGGCAGAGTGAGACAATACAATTGAGCGCTGTAATAATTCTAATTGGTCATTTTGGATACGGGTACTGGCAAGTAAACCAAAGCCGGTATTAATACCGTAAACCACGCGATCTTCCGCGATAACTTTTTGCACCGCTTCAGCACTTTTGTTAATAGCTTCAAAGGCACTTTCATCTAAGCTAAATTGTATGCCTTCATACTTGGTTACGGCGCGTAATTGTTTTAGCGTAATCTGGCCTGGAATAATATTTAATGTGTTCATTACTGACATGTTATCTGTCCTATTTTTAAATTTTTATGAATTCAATGAAAATTGCACCAAGATCATCGTTAAAAAAGGTGCAATTATGCGTTAAGCTAAACAGGTTGTTACTAAACCTTGCCGTTAGCACCATCAATCATAGGCAGGTCTAGGCCTTGTTCTTTTGCACAATCAATTGCAATGTCGTAACCGGCATCGGCATGACGCATAACACCGGTAGCAGGGTCGTTCCATAATACACGGCTAATGCGTTTTGCCGCGGCATCAGTACCATCAGCGACAATAACCACACCAGAATGCTGACTAAAGCCCATGCCTACGCCACCACCGTGATGTAGGCTAACCCAAGTAGCGCCGCCTGAAGTTGACAACAAGGCATTAAGTAGCGGCCAATCAGATACGGCGTCAGAGCCATCAAGCATGCTTTCAGTTTCACGATTTGGTGAAGCAACTGAGCCAGAGTCTAAGTGATCGCGGCCAATAACAACGGGTGCTGATAATTCGCCAGTTTTTACCATTTCGTTAAAGGCTAATGCTAAGCGAGCACGGTCTTTTAAACCGGCCCAACAAATACGGGCAGGTAAGCCTTGAAAAGCAATACGTTCACGCGCCATATCTAACCAGTTATGTAAGTGTGGATTGTCTGGAATAAGCTCTTTTACTTTGGCGTCAGTTTTATAGATATCTTCTGGATCACCCGATAATGCTACCCAGCGAAAGGGTCCAATGCCTTCACAAAATAGCGGCCTAACATAAGCCGGGACAAAGCCAGGAAAATTAAAGGCATTTTTAACGCCTTCTTCCAGGGCCATTTGACGAATGTTGTTACCGTAATCTGTGGTAGCAGCGCCAGCCGCTTGTAAATCAAGCATGGCTTGTACTTGCAAAGCCATTGAATGTTTAGCGGCTTTTACAACGCCAGCTTCGTCTTCAAGCCGCATTTTTGCCGCTTGCGCCATGCTCCAGCCTTGGGGTAAATACCCGTTGAGCGGATCATGTGCTGAGGTTTGGTCCGTTACTATGTCGGGGGTAACACCACGTTGTACTAATTCAGGGAAAATATCAGCGGTATTACCTAATAAGCCGACAGAGATCGCTTCGCCTTTTGCTGTGGCATCATTGATCATCGCTAATGCTTCATCTAACGAGGTGGCTTTTTTATCGACGTAGCGGGTCTTTAGGCGAAAATCGATACGAGACTCATCACATTCAACAACTAATGCAGAAAAGCCCGCCATAGTTGCTGCCAGTGGTTGAGCGCCACCCATGCCACCTAAACCACCGGTAAGTACCCATTTACCTTTAGCGTTTCCAGCAAAGTGCTGTTTTGCCATGGCGACAAAAGTCTCATAAGTGCCTTGCACTATGCCTTGCGAGCCAATGTAAATCCATGAACCTGCGGTCATTTGGCCGTACATCATTAAACCTTGTTTATCTAACTCATTAAAATGCTCCCAGTTTGCCCAGTGCGGCACTAAGTTTGAGTTAGCAATTAATACGCGTGGAGCATCGGCGTGAGTTTTAAAAACGCCAACTGGCTTACCAGATTGCACCATCAAGGTTTCGTCATCTTCTAGGCGATCCAATGTTTCTACAATTTTGTCGTAACATGCCCAGTTACGTGCAGCACGGCCGATACCACCATAAACCACTAATGACTGTGGGTGTTCGGCAACTTCTTCATCTAAATTATTCATTAGCATGCGTTTTGCCGCTTCAGTTAACCAGCTTTTTGCGGTTATTTTACTGCCACGTGCGGCACGAATTTTACGGCTAGTGTCGATTCTATTATTTATTGTCATGGTGGACCTCTACAAATGTAACTTGTTGGCTAAAATGAGAACTTTTCTCGCTTCAATATGCGTAAATTAAAGATACGTAAATTAAAAAATTAAATGACTGCCTAAGCGGTATTTATTTCCTGGTGAGGTTAAAGTGGCTAAACTCACCACACCTTGGCTTGACCAGGTGCGACGTTTAACCTGTAAACATGGGGTAATATGGCTAATTGCTAATAAACGGCCAATATCTTCACTGGCTAATACGGCTTCCACCTCATGTGTTGCTTCGGTCAATGGTGCTTCGGATGATAAATATGCATGTGGCGTAATTTGCGTAAAGTCTTGTTCAAGATAATTAGCCACTAATTTTGGATTAACAAAGCGTTGCTCTAATTGTATGGGGGCATTATTTTCAAAATGCAGCACGCTTGAGTAATAGGCGATATCACCGGCTTTAAGGGCTAATAAAACCGCCACTTCTTCGTTGACTTTAACGGCCTTTAAGATAAGTTGTTGAGCATGATATTGATGACCACGCTCTTGTATTTCATCGGCTATATTGCGAATTTCTAGTAATGAAGACTGTGACTTAAAGTTTGCGACAAAAGTACCAGAGCCTTGAGAACGCACCAATAAACCTTGCTCAGTAAGCTCTTGTAAAGCACGGCGAGCGGTCATTCTACTGACCGAAAACTGCTCGGCAAGCTCATTTTCTGATGGGACTTTACTGTGTTCAAGCCACTGGCCAGATTCTATTTTTTCACAGATGTGCTGTTTGATAACACGGTACTTTGCGGTTTTTACTTGTGTCATTGTCATACCTAATACGGGATAATGTGCAGAGTAAACTCTAACTTGTATATACAATCTCATTTTTTCTCGGCAAGGTCAAGAGTTGTATATACAAGCTTGCTTGTTAATTTGCTATCAGTTAAAGTGAAATTATAAATAAACGCTAAGTTTTGTTGGGTCATATTGATATGCCATAAGTCATGGCACTTTGAAAAGTAACCTAAAAGTAGCATTAAGGTTAGCGGTAAATAAGCAATTTGGAATTTTTATGTCGACGAAAACACAACACTGGCAAACCCTTTGGACTCATGTCAATTTAGCCACTATGACCGATGGAGCAAAAACTTACGCCACGATTGAAAATGGCGCTATAGCGATTGCGAATGGAAAAATTGCTTGGCTGGGCACAACCGCTGAACTGCCTGACTTTGATACGGCTAGGGTAAAGGTAATTGACGGCAAGGGGGCTTGGTTAACGCCAGGCTTTATCGATTGTCATAGCCATATTGTTTATGGCGGCAACCGCGCGAATGAATTTGAAATGCGCCTTGAAGGTAAGGGTTATGAAGAAATTGCCAAGGCTGGCGGTGGTATTATTTCAACAGTTAAAGCAACCCGTGCTGCTAGCGAAGATGAGTTATTTAACCGTGCATTAAAACGTTTAACGGTTTTACATCAAGAAGGTGTTACTAGCATCGAAATTAAATCGGGTTATGGTTTAGACACGGATACTGAAATTAAAATGCTCAATGTCGCTACTAAATTAGGGCAAACATTACCGGTGACAGTACAAAGAACATTTTTAGGTGCGCATGCGCTACCTGTTGAATATCAAGGTCGTGCGGATGAGTATATTGATTTGGTCTGTAAAGAGATGATACCGCACATGGCAAAAAGTAAACTAGCAGATGCAGTTGATGTGTTTTGTGAAGGTATTGGTTTTAATTTAGCGCAAACCGAAAAAGTGTTTGCGGCAGCCAAGGCGCATAATTTACCGATAAAAGTACATGCCGAACAGTTGTCTAACCTTGGTGGCACTAAGTTAGCAGCAAAATACCAAGCGCTATCGGCTGATCATATTGAATTTTTAGACGAAGCCGGTATTGCAGCCATGAAAATGGCCGATATGACCGCGGTATTATTGCCAGGTGCATTTTACTTCTTACGTGAAACCCAGTTACCCCCGATTGAGCTATTACGTAAACACGGTGTGAGTATGGCTATTGCTACCGATGTCAATCCAGGTTCGTCGCCGATTAACTCACTGCAGCTAATGCTCAATATGGCTTGTACATTTTTTAGGTTAACGCCGGTTGAAGTTCTTGCGGGTGTGACCTGTCACGGTGCTAAAGCGCTAGGCTTGTCGAGCAGTAAAGGGCAGTTAGCCGTTGGTTATGATGCGGATATTGCTTGTTGGGATATTAATCAGCCGGCTGAATTATGTTATCAGTTTGGTGTGAATCCACTTACTCATCTCATGAAGGCCGGGGAAATAGTGATTTAGTCTAGGCTGATGTAACTTGAAGTGGCATGGGTAATTATAACAGCTAGTGATTACTCAGCCTTATTTAGTCGATGTAACAGGTATATTATATAATCGTAATCGACAAAACCTTGATGACGACAGATAAGGCGTTTGCTCAAAGCCAGCGCTATAGCAAATATTGCCATACGGTTTAAGTATGGCAAGCCGCATTATCAATATTATTGACACATTCAAATTAGATCAAACCAGGCTTAAATAGGCTTAACTAGTCAATATCTAAGGGGTCAGGCGATAAAATAACACCGGTATTATCGGCATAAATATGATCATCAGGTAAAAAGGTTACGCCGGCAAAGTTTATTGCCAAGTCGCTTTCGCCAATCTTGCTGGTGCTGGCACCAACGGGGATCGACAATAAACCTTGTATGCCAATATCAATATCTTCTAAGGCGTCAACGTCTCGTACGCTACCAAAACAAATAATGCCTTCCCAATTATTTTTTGCTGCTTGTTCAGCAATACTAATATTAATCAGTGCGCGACGTGTTGAGCCACCGCCGTCAATAACCAAGACCTTGCCGGTACCGTCAGTGTCGGCTAGCTCGGCAATTAAGCCATTATTCTCAAAGCACTTTACCGTAACAACTTTACCGCCAAAAGAACTTCTGCCACCATAATTACTAAATAAGGGTTCAAGTACATCGATTAAATCAGTGTATATATCACACAGCTCTGAGGTGTTGTATTCCATAGTAAGTTTTTCCTAGGTCGCGTTTCTTATTAACTAGTATAACGGTTGAATACACAGGCACAACCGCTAAGCCGCTATAGATGCTAAATAAAGCTAGCGAAAGCATAAATAAAAAGTATGACTTAATCATTGTTATTAGCTTTTAATAAGCGTTATATTTATGTTTTTTGGGGGCAGCATCTCGTGCTTGATTTTTCTCCAGAAACTCTCATAGCGCCAAAAATAGGTGGATTATTGTCAAATCTGAGTAAATCGGTTTTAGTTAATAGCTAATGATGTTGCTTAAGGGGGGTTATCAGTAAGGTTATTGCCTTAGTAAGGTGATAAGGCAAGGGGCGTTTACTCGGTATCTAAAGCGTAAAAGATTTCAGTTAACATTTTTAAATTTAAAATCAGTGACGCTTTACTGTGCTGGCTGGTATTACAGTGCTTAAGAGTTATTACTTAACTTCTTTAATTTCTATCGATGCTTCTCGGCTATTTACCGTTGAGCCTGTACTTTGTAGGTAATTTTGCCAACGCTGTTGATATTCCGCGCCGAGTGTTTTTAAGTAATCACTATTATAAATACTGCTATGTTCATCATCAAAAATTAATCGGTAGCCATGTTTGCCCACCGATTCAATTTTTAGCAGACGTACCTGCTTTTTATGATAAACCTTTGGCGCTGAACCTGCAGCCTGACCTTTGTCTGTGGTTGGAGCAAACACACGTAAATATTCGAATTTTAAATCAATCACTTCGCTGTTTTGTTGTTCAATATCTTCAAGTTCAGTCCTACCAAAAGAAACCGATAAACTCGCTGTAGCATTATTGATCACAAAGCGCTTAATTATACTCATGTATTACTCCTAACCGTATTTTATCTATTATAAAATAAAGCGACTTAGATCTTCATCTTTAATCAGATCAGATAAAATATTAGCAACAAATTCAGCATCGATTAGAATGCTTTCTCCAGCGCGATCATTGGCGGTAAACGAAAGCTCTTCGATTAAGCGTTCCATCATGGTATGTAAACGCCGGGCACCAATATTTTCAGTACTTTCGTTAACTTGCCACGCGGCATTAGCAACCGCTTTAATGCCATCTTCACTAAATGAAATATGCACGCCTTCAGTCGCTAACAAGGCAATATATTGCTCTGTTAAAGAGGCATTAGGCTCAGTGAGTATGCGCACAAAGTCTTCAGCGGTGAGCGGTTTTAACTCAACACGGATCGGTAGTCGACCTTGTAATTCTGGAATTAAATCAGAGGGCTTTGACATTTGAAAAGCGCCAGAAGCAATAAATAAGATATGGTCAGTTTTAACCATGCCGTGTTTAGTGCTAACGGTAGAACCTTCAATTAATGGTAACAAGTCTCGTTGTACACCTTCTCTTGATACGTCAGGGCCTGAGCTTTCACCGCGCTTGCAAATTTTGTCTATTTCATCAATAAAGACAATACCGTTTTGCTCAACCGCGTATATTGCTTTTTCTTTGATGTCGTCTTGATTAACTATTTTCGCCGCTTCTTCTTCTTGCAAGGCTTTGAAAGCATCTTTAATTTTCAGTTTACGTTTGTTGGTTTTATCACTCGACATGTTTTGGAACATGTTTTGTAATTGTGAAGTCATGTCTTCCATGCCAGGAGGTGCCATAATTTCAACGCCAACTTGCGGTGCGGCTAAGTCGAGTTCAATTTCTTTATCATCGAGTTGGCCTTCGCGTAATTTTTTACGAAAGGCTTGACGAGTTGGACTGTTTTCTGATTGTTCGTCGTTGCCTGAACTGTCGCGAGCTGGCGGCAGTAATATATCTAAAATACGTTCTTCAGCAGCTTCTTCGGCTAAGTGTTTTACACGTGCCATTTCCCGCTCTTTGGTCATCTTAATGGCCATATCAGCAAGATCACGAATAATAGTTTCGACTTCTTTACCGACATAACCGACTTCGGTAAATTTAGTTGCTTCCACTTTAATAAAGGGAGCATTGGCTAGTTTTGCTAAGCGTCGAGCTATTTCTGTTTTACCGACACCTGTGGGGCCAATCATCAGAATGTTTTTAGGGGTAACTTCATCGCGCAACTCTTCGTTCAGTTGCATTCTACGCCAGCGGTTTCTCAGCGCTATTGCAACCGCTCGTTTGGCATCGCTTTGACCAACAATGTGGTTATCAAGTTCGTGAACTATCTCACGTGGTGTCATATTCGACATATTAATTCCTTACAAATTGGCGGTTATAGTTCATCAATCACATGTTGTTGATTAGTAAATACACAAATGTCACCAGCAATTTTTAATGATTTTTCAACGATTTCTTTGGCAGAAAGCTCGGTGTTTTCAAGTAATGCTGTGGCCGCTGATTGGGCAAAATTTCCACCGCTACCAATAGCAATGAGATCGTTTTCTGCTTGGATAACATCACCATTACCGGTAATGATGAGTGAGGCTGTTTCATCAGCAACCGCTAATAAAGCTTCTAGTTTGCGCAGCGCACGATCACTGCGCCAATCTTTTGCTAGTTCAACGGCCGCTTTAGTTAAATGACCTTGATGCATTTCTAGCTTGCTTTCAAAACGTTCAAATAGGGTAAATGCATCAGCTGTGCCGCCAGCAAAACCTGCAAGTACTTTGCCATTATATAAACGGCGCACTTTGCGTGCATTACCTTTCATTACAGTGTTGCCAAGGGAAACTTGACCATCACCACCAATGGCCACTTTGCCATTACGTCGGACAGAAACAATAGTAGTCACAATTAACCTCTTCCATTTTGCCAACTGAGATAGTCGGCTTGTCTAATGTAGATTAGATAAGGGGTGGCTTAAGCTTTTTCAAGGGAGCGGTGATGAATAATAGTAAACAGGCAACTTTAATGGGTTTTAAGCTATACGTTAGCTGTTGTCTGTTCAAAACAATATCGTTCAGATTTAAGTTAGCTATAGGTTAAATTTTAGCTTTTAGCTATTAGATGCAGTAACTATTTTTATGATCGGCTCTCAGTATTTTACTGTTGTCGTTTATCGGTATTAATACCGATAAACGAGGTAAGCATTGAGCCAGTCTTTTCAATACACAGTTAGTATTTTTCGCTTTAAAAAGGGGCTAGTTGATCACGCCAAGCTATGCCTTGAAACTGACGGTTTAATACTAATCTAGATATGTTAATAAATCTGCTGGAAAAGGCCTGAAGCAATACATATATAAATACATACATTGCTAAAGTATCAATGTTAAGTTAATCCCAACCCCAAATTTTACAAGCGTGGATAGCGTTGTTTTTTAATTTATGTTTATCTTTTTCTGCGTTACGTTTTTTATCGTAAGGGCCTAAATAAACTTTATACCAGGTTGACGAGCTACCGACAGATTTACCCACTTGTGCTTCTAGGCCGGTGAAGGCTATTTTTGCTTTCAATGACTCTGCTTGTTTACGAGTTCTAAATGAGCCACATTGCATTTTATAGGGGCCTTTGTTCTTAACTTCGTACTGACCTACTTCAATTTCTTTACTTTTTAGGTCATCAACGTAGGTCCATTTTTCCTTTGGTAGTTCAGGTAATTCAGCGACTTCTGTGGTCTTTTTTACCTTGATGACTTTAGGGGCAGCAACGACTGCAGGTTGCTTGTCTTTAATGCTCCACAGCAGGTAGCCAAAACTGGGCAAAGCGATCACTAAAAAAGCGGTAATTAATTTTACTTTCAATGAGATACCTTGAGGTGGTTCAACATTTTTTTTATATGGGCTTTGTTTTTTATTTTTTACTCGAGAGCGGGAAACGTAATCTTGATGTGCCATGAAAAACTTTATACTAGAAAATTTCGTCAATTCTAACCAACTACTAAAGAAATATCACCCATTGAGTGCATTAATTGCATAAAACTCACCCTAGTCGGAGCATGAATAGGGATTAAGGGAAGTTTAAAGATAAGTTTTTAGCTGTCAGCTGTCAGTAAGTTAAACAAGATTTAAACTTGTTTTTGCTGTGTTTTTTCTCCTGCAGTCCTCCTGCTTTTTTCCCTGTTAAATAGGTTTTTGTTTTTACAGGGAGAGAACAATGAGACAAGCCTGAGTAGGGATTAAGGGAAGTTTAAAGATAAGTTTTTAGCTGTCAGCTGTCAGTAAGTTAAACAAGCTTTAAACTTGTTTTTGCTGTGTTTTTTCTCCTGCAGTCCTCCTGCTTTTCTCCCTGTTAAATAGGTTTTTGTTTTTACAGCGAGATAACAATGAGACAAGCCTGAGTGGGGATTAAGAGAAGTTTAAAGACACGTTTTTAGCTGTCAGCTGTCAGTAAGTTAAAGAAGCTTTGAGCTTGGTTTCGCCTTGCTTTGCGCAGCAGCAATTACCAGCTTAAGTCTACCGGGTCGATATCAATTGACCATCTAACTTTTGATTGCCATTCATTTGTGGCGCTATGGTGAATTAGCTTAAATACGGCTTGATGCAGCTGCTTTCGAGTTTTGGCTTGCAAAATTAAGTGGAATCTAAATTTACCCGCCTTTTTTTCCATTGCTGCTGGCACAGGCCCAGCAAACTGGCAACCTTCAAAGGGTATTTGGGTCATAGTGCGTAAAAATTTTTCCGGGTAAGAAGGGTAGTTTGCTTCAGCTCTAAACAATGCCTGAAAGCTAAAGGGTGGCAATAAGGCTTGTTGGCGTTCAATAAGCGCTTGTTTAGCAAAGTGTTGATAACCATTTTGTACTAAGTCTTGCAGTAATGGATGATCAGGGAATTTACTTTGTACCATGACTTTACCAGGCTTACTTGCTCGACCGGCTCGGCCTGACACTTGTACTAAAAGTTGTGCCATATGTTCAGCTGCGCGAAAGTCGTAGCTAAATAAAGCACCATCAACATCAAGCACAGCAACTAAGGTGACATCAGGAAAGTGATGGCCTTTTGCTAACATTTGTGTGCCAATCAAGAGTTGATGCTCTTTATTACTTACCTCGGTCAATAACTTGGCTAACGCACCTTTTTTACGCGTGCTGTCTCGGTCAATGCGCACGGTAGAGTAATCAGAAAACAAGGCACCAATTTTTTCTTCTAATTGCTCTGTGCCTTGTCCTAAGGGTTTAATGCGAACACTGCCACAACTTGGGCATTGTGGTGGAACGCGTTTTTGACCGCCACAGTGATGGCAAATCAGCAACCCTTGGCCCTGATGTAAGGTATAAGGTTTATTACAACGTTGGCAATCAGCAATCCAATGGCATTCTTGGCAGTTAATGGCGGGGGCATAACCACGACGATTAAGAAAAATTAATGCTTGCTCACCACGGGCTAAGGTATTTTTTATGGCTTGTTTTAAGCTACCGGAAAGCCCATGTTCCATTTGCTGTTGCGCTACATCTATTAAGCTGATTTTTGCGGTCGAGGCATTACCGGGACGTTTGCGTAATTGATGATAATGATATTTTCCGGTCAAGGCATTTTGCAGTGATTCAAAACTGGGTGTGGCAGTGCCGAGTATAATGGGAATATTGAGTTGCCTAGCTCTGAGTATGGCAATATCGCGCGCATGATAGCGAAAGCTGTCTTGCTGTTTAAATGAAGCATCGTGTTCTTCATCAACAATGATCATGCCTAAATCATTAAGTGGAGTGAAAATAGCCGAGCGGGTACCAATAACAATCGCCGCGGTTCCTCGTTGTGCTTCTAGCCAAGTTTGTAAGCGTTCTTTGTCGTTTAACCCTGAGTGATGCAGGCTTATCGGCACATTAAAGCGTTGTTCGAAGCGACTTAAGGTTTGTGGTGTTAGGCCAATTTCAGGGACTAAAACTAACACCTGTTTGTTGTTGGCCAATATTTGCTCCATGGCCTGTAAATAAACCTCGGTTTTACCACTACCGGTTATACCATCGATTAAGTGACAAGAAAACTGCGCTTGCATCTCCTTCACGGTAGCAACAATTATCGCTTGTTCCGCTGATAATGCTAGCCGGTTATCTTGCTGTAATGCTTGCTCTTGCCATTGAAATAACGCGACCGCGCGGGTTTTGCTGTAAATGAATTCTTTTTTCTCCAGCGCATTAAGCTGCGCTTTATTAAAACCAAGGGTTAATAACTCTGACCACGTCATGCCTCGATGCTGCTTGAGCATAGTGAGTAACTCAGCCTGTTTGGGGGAGCGTTTGGCGGTAGTTGTTTGTTCCTCTTCGCTTAAGTCTGCTTTTGTTAACCAAACTTGCGGTAGTTCAACATCAGGTTGTTTTATTTGTCGCAATAAAACCGGTAATGCTTGCTGGAACACATCACCAATAGGATGATGGTAGTAATCGCTACAGCGTTGAATAAAATGCAGCAATTTGGGTGAAAAACTGAAGTTGTCATTAACTCGACTGAGCACTGACTTTAATTTTTTAGCCGCATATTCAGTGCTTTCATCTATCGACAAAACAATACCAACCACTTGGCGAGAGCCAAAAGGCACAATAACTCGTTCACCTAACTGTACGGCGTTAGTGTTGAGTTCCGCCGGTAGTTTGTAAGTAAACAACTGGCGCATAGGAACGGGTATTGCAACTTGCAGGTATATATCTGTTGAAGTTATTGCCAAAAATACTGTCATATAGAAATAAAATGTTATGCATATTCTACTGCTTAATGACGCAATGCCAAGCTCGAAAATTAGACTAGGGGGATTTTTATGAAATTAAGCGATTTATTGCTCAATTTTTTAGCAATTTTCATTGCCATAGGAAGAGCGATACTATAACATTCGCCTCCATTATTTTAAACTCGTATGGTGCTTGGCAGCAATAATGACTGACCGAGTGGCGATGCGGCCTTAACAGAGGTTTCCCATGAAAGACGGTATCCATCCAAATTATACAGAGTTCAAGGCAACTTGTTCTTGTGGTAACATTATTACAACTCGTTCAACTGTAAGTAAAGACATACATCTTGACGTGTGTTCAGAATGTCACCCATTCTATACTGGCAAGCAAAAATCTGCTGAGACCGGTGGTCGTGTTGATAAATTCAACAAGCGTTTTGGTGCTCTTAGCAAGAAGTAATTCTGCTAATAGACCAGTAGAAAAAAGCACCTTTAGGTGCTTTTTTTTTGTCAAAATTTAAGCTCGCGTGCCATGTTAACTTAACATTTTTTTCTCTTAACCATGCTTAACATAAACCTTTTTACTTTTCTTAACTGGCAAGAGCGCTTTAAGTGACTCATCATGGTCAATTCAAGTGATTCATTCAATGGCCATATACTAGCCTTGCTAAATACCCTAGAAAATATAAATACGCCTTGATCTCGACGCTTTTAAATAGTGCCTTAAATACGCTTAGTCGTGCTTTATTTGTTGACGTTATAACAAGTAAATTCAATCCTTTTTGGTGTCTAAAATAGTAAAATATTTCTTGTTAATATCATTTTGCTTACGGGGAATTTCTGCTATATTTGCTCTCTTTATTTTCGAATAATTTTATAAAGTTTATTGCGCCAACATGCTCGCCAATAAGCAGAGATTATCGCCAAGCATTTAAGGTGTGATATGGCCGATCGCAAGCCAACCAAGTTTAGTAAAAACAATCAGTTTCCTCGAGACAAACAAATTGATGAGTTAAAAGTTCCGCCGCATTCTTTAGAGGCAGAGCAATCAGTGCTAGGTGGTTTATTGTTAGATAACGAAACTTGGGACCGCGTAAGTGAACGAGTTGTTGCACAAGATTTCTATAGTAGATCACATCGTATTACCTTTGAGACTATTGGTCGGCTAATTGAATTAGGTGAGCCGGTCGATTTGATCACCTTATCTGAAGCGCTTGAAAACGATCAAAAACTGGATGATGTTGGTGGTTTTGTTTATCTCGCTGAAATGATGAAAAACACCCCAAGTGCTGCCAATATTACCGCCTATGCGACTATTGTGCGTGAACGTGCAGTAACGCGTGAAATGATCAGTGTGGCCAATGAAATTGCAGAAGCGGGTTATGATCCACAAGGGCGAAGTAGTGCCGATTTACTCGATTTTGCCGAAACTAAGGTTTTTGCGATTGCCGAGCAACGTGCTAATAAGTCGGAAGGCCCAGAAAATATTAATTCAGTATTAGAAAAAACGGTTGATCGTATTGAGAAACTTTGTGCATCACCGACTAATGGTGTTACTGGTGTTTCAAGTGGCTTTACTGATTTAGATAAAATGACCGCAGGTTTTCAAAAATCTGACCTTATTATTGTTGCTGGCCGTCCGTCTATGGGTAAAACGACTTTTGCCATGAATTTGGCCGAACATGCTGCCATGACTGAAGATAAACCCGCGTTAATCTTCAGCTTAGAGATGCCGTCAGAGCAACTTATGATGCGTATGCTAGCTTCGCTTGGTCGTATTGACCAAACTAAAATTCGTACCGGCCAATTAGAAGATGAAGATTGGGCGCGGTTATCATCAACCATGGGCTTGTTAATTGAAAAAGGCAAAATGTTTATTGATGATGCGGCGGGCCTAACACCGACAGACGTGCGTTCGCGAGCACGACGTATTGCCCGAGATCATGGCGGTATTAGTATGATCATGATCGATTACCTGCAATTGATGCGTGCGCCACAATTTTCCGATAACAGAACCTTGGAAATTGCTGAAATATCTCGTTCATTAAAAGCCTTGGCAAAAGAATTAGAAGTGCCCGTTGTGGCGTTATCTCAACTTAACCGTGGCTTGGAGCAGCGTTCTGATAAACGACCAATAAACTCAGATTTACGTGAATCAGGTTCAATTGAGCAAGACGCTGATTTAATCATGTTTATTTATCGTGATGAGGTTTATCACGATGATTCTGAATACAAAGGTATGGCTGAAATTATTATTGGTAAGCAGCGTAATGGTCCTATTGGTAGAGTACCTTTAACCTTCCAAGGGCAATTTTCCCGTTTTGATAATTATGCTGGCCCGCACGTATTAGGCGAAGATTAAGCGCTCATGACATTGCACACAGCCACGGCGATTATTGATTTAGATGCCCTAAGTGATAATTACCAGCTTATTCAGTCATTATCACCTAAGGCTAAAATTTTAGCGGTACTTAAAGCGAATAGCTATGGTCATGGTTTAGAGCTGATTGCTAAAGCACTGCCCAATGCCGATGCTTTTGGTGTCGCGCGTATTGATGAAGCGCTGGCACTTAGAGCCGCTGGCATTGTAAAACCTATTGTATTGCTTGAAGGTTTTTTTGCTAAAGAAGATATTGATATACTGGCGGCGAGTAACTTACAAACCATAGTGCATAACGAGCAACAGCTAGCGGCTATTTTGGATGCTAAGCTGGCTGCTCCGCTAAAAGTTTGGCTGAAAATCGATACTGGCATGCATAGGTTGGGTATTAATCCCGAGCAACTAGCACATTTTTATCAAGCGTTAAGTCAATCAAAAAATGTCCAGCAACCCATAGTGCTGATGAGTCACTTAGGTTGTGCGGATGATAAAAAAAACTCAGCTACAGCGAAACAAATCGCCTTATTTGATCAACTTAGCGCTGATTTACCCCTCGAAAAAAGCCTAGCTAACTCTGCTGGCGTTTTACTTTGGCCAGACAGCCATTATCAATGGATTAGACCTGGCCTATTACTTTATGGTGTTTCACCACTAGCAGCAGATAGCTACATAGACGGTATTGCCCCCGTTATGACTTTGCAATCAAGTTTGATATCTGTACGTGAAATCGCTGCAGGATCTGCGGTTGGCTATGGTGGTGCTTGGGTGAGTGAAAGTAGCACTATTATAGGTGTAGTTGCTATTGGCTATGGTGATGGTTATCCTCGCCATGCCCCTAACGGTACACCGGTTTTAATTAATGGTCGACGTGTGCCGCTTATTGGTCGGGTAACTATGGATATGATCACGGTAGATTTAGGCGCTCAAAGCCAAGATAGCGTTGGCGATATTGCCACGTTATGGGGCAAAGGCTTAGCGGTTGAAGAAGTGGCTGAATTTGCTACGACTATCCCTTACGAACTTTTGTGTAATATTACCCGTCGCGTGCATATTCAGCTCGCAAAGTAACCATAAACATTCACTCTTAAAAAGTTATAAAAAGTGGCTAGGCTAGGACAGTAGAGCCGTTCTAGATTGTCATTTATAATGGTGCGGTTATCAATCGTGCACTTTACCTTTTGCTCTTAGCACAGAAAATAGCGACTAAAGCCATGTAGATGGTTTAGTCGCTAGATAAAAACGCCCGTTACTTGGCTGTTTTTTTCCAAGCGAATGGCTTGAATGCGTCATCAACAGGTGTTTCGGCAATATGATTGGTATAATTGCTGATCACTTTTTGTGATAAACCTAAAATGATCTCCAACAACTGTTGCTCACCGTAACCAGCAGCATAGAATGCCGCTAATTCTTCATGAGTAACATTGCCTCGATTACGAACAATAATTAAGGTCATATCAAGTAAAGCTTGCAGTTTAGCCGTAGGCATTGCTTGTTGATCTCGCAATGCTTGCGTTAAATTAGGGTCTACTTTCATTGAGTGTGCGATGCCGGTATGAGCGGGTACACAGTATGTACAGCCGTGCTCAACATTGATGCCTTGCCAAACTACGGTGAGTTCTTCTGCGTCAAATGAAGAGTTAATAAAAAGCTCATGTAATGTTTGGTATACGCTTAATAAACCGGGTGATGTAGCTAACACGCCGTGCAAGTTAGGTAACATACCGTATGCACTAACTGATTTTTCTAATAGTGCTTTACTTTCTTGTGGTGCTGATTCAACAGTATGTATAGTTAATGTCGTCATATCAAATTTCCTTTATAAAAACAGCTCGTAACAACAGATTTCTGTGTAACAAAATTATTGTTATTTAATGCTTAAAAAATTGACCAACCAGCTAATAATACGTTTATCATACCGGTCGGTAAGTAATTGACCGATATTGTACCGATCGGTATGGTTAAGTCAACAGCCAGCTATATAAATAATTTAGTTTGCTAGGTTTTTATTGAATTTAATAATTATTAAGTTATATAATCATAGGGTTATGTATATTTGTGACATTTAATAATACCTTAGTGATTAGTGATTAGTGATTAGTGATTAAAGTAGATTAAGAGTTACTGAAGTTGATGAAGAGTAATTAAAGTTGAGCAAGGAAATAAAGCGTAGGTAGTTATAGCGCTAAGCTGAACTCACAATAATGTATATCAATGGCTATAGGGCCATCGAATATCAGCAGTAAAGTTGAGGCAGGTAGTAGAGAGTACTAGGGTAATTTTGGGGTTGGCGCAGCAGGTTTTTTACCGGTACTAAATACGCCAGTCAACATAGTATCAATAACAAATTCAAGTTCTGTTGGTGGTACTTTTGAGCGCGCCATCGACGCGGTGCCTTTTAGTGCTGTGTATAAACTTAAGGCGTTACCGGTTGAATTTTCATTTAAGCCTAACGATATGGCTTCCTCATCAGTGGAAAATAACTCAGCTAATAAAGCTTTGGGCGTTGCTTCTATGTCAATAAGTAACTTTGCCGCTTCTGCTGGAATATCACCTCCAGCGACTTCTGATTGACACAGTACCAGATAACAACCTTTGGGTTGCTCAGTGCTGCATTGCATACCGACAATTGACATCATATAGTTTTTTAAACGCGTTTTTAATGGTATGTTTGCTGCGTATAATGCGCCAAGGTGGGCTTTCATATTATTTTCTATATAGTGTTGAGTCGCTTTAATAAATAAGCTTTCTTTATTGCCAAACGCGCTATACATACTAGGTTTGTTAATATTCATACTATTTGTTAAATCAGCTAAAGAAGCGCCCACAAAACCTTTCGCCCAAAACACTTCCATTGCTGCTTGCAATGCAGTTTGCTCATTAAATTTGCGTTTGCGACCACTAACCACAACAATATCCGTTCACTTTGTTTGAATATCTATATTGTACCAAAGGGTATTTTTAAGTTCAATCTATCAAATAGGCATGGTGAAGCACTTATAAAACTGTGCTTTGATAGCAGATAAATTGCCATATTTTAAATTTTAACAACAAAAATTTAGTGTTGAGCTGAGTAATACCAATTTCATTAATTAGGTGGTCTACTTTATACGCAGGAAAAATGGCCAAATATAAGGCATTTATTTTAATAACTAGTTGTGCTAATTATTAAATAAATAACGCAGTAGTGGGTTATTTTAACCAGTAAAAATGATCAGATAATTAGTGAGATTGGTATAATATGGCGATACATTACTCGCCACTAACGGTCAGTATCAGGGTTCTTGCACTGCTATGAACACGGTGCTCGCCTAGATAAATTCCTTGCCAAATTCCTAAGTTCATTTGGCCATTTTTTAAAGGAATACTGACACTACTGCCTAACGTACTTGCCTTAATGTGGGCCGGCATATCATCGGGGCCTTCATAAGTGTGACGATAATAAGAGGCATTTTCTGGGACGAAGTGATTAAAGTGTCGTTCCATATCATCACGCACTGTCGAGTCAGCATTTTCGTTAATCGTTAACGACGCTGAAGAATGTTGGATGAAAAGATGTAACAAGCCAAAACGTACGGGGGAGAGTTCAGCGAGTGCTTGCTCAATATTAGTTGTGATTAAGTGAAAACCACGTTGATAAGGGGGTAGTGTTAACTCTACTTGTTGCCACATAAGGCTTCTCCAAAGGTAATTTTAATTAACGTATTATAGTGTATAGGTTTTTTACATTGAGGTGTATGTTATGAGATGAATATAGGTCGTTAGAGTCAGGCCTTAACATGCAGCTTTGTGGTGGTGAATTGTGGTTGTCTCAGATGAAATTAACTGGGTTATTTGTATTTACTCCATCACGTTGACAAACTGAAGTTCGACCTATAAAAAATCGCCAAACACTATATGGTTTGTAATAGGCACTATGTTTAATATAGATTAATGTTGGATTAAACCATAAACCTGTGCCGACATGGCTGTTGCTACTTGGGTTGCGACTAGCACGAATAACCCGTGTTTGTATGCAGGTACTTGGTTCAGGTACTTAATTCAGGTAAATAGTTCAGGTATTTAGTTTTGTCTGAACATAAAAAAGCCCCGTAGTAAACGAGGCTAAATATTGTTATGCAAATCTACTATTTATTGAAGCTAAATTCAATATACGCAGTACCGTATTCAGACGTTAGTGGCATGATAATAACGGGTCCGTCAGCTTTGTGCTGAATAGTGTGATCAATGCCAGAAACCACTATAGGGGTTGCCATATCAAACTCAATGCCTTTTTCACTTAGCATACGTTTTGCGCCACCAGAAACCATATTGGTAATTTCACCCACTAAATCAGTAATTTCGTCATTGATTACATCTGGGCCTTCACCAACCATTTTTTTCATCGTGGCCAGTGCTAACTTGGCTTCAAAGGTAATAGATAAAGAACCTTTAGTTTGTTTTCCCACCATACCAATTAAACCTGAAACATCGCCTTTTGCTATCTCATTTGTTTTCAAACGAGGTTTTTCAGGCGTTAATTCCATTTTCGCCATGGTTGACATAACGTTTAGCATTGAAGAAAGAAAGGGGTTAATAAAGTCTACATTCATAAATGTTTCTCCAAAGGCATTTCTTTAATTTAGTTACTTGATTTTGCACATTTATCAGCAGAATCTAAATTTAACTATATTAATCATTAATTTTAATGTGATTCATAGTAACTGATTTGTTGAAAGTTAGGCTACCTTTTATCATGTTACTGTAAAAATTAACGGTATTGACCTGTTTTGCATAACGCTTGGTTAGCAAGCTGTTGATTATTTTTAGTTCAATTAACGAATGATCGAACGCCGCTTCTTGATAAATAAAAATGTTGCCTTTATTGACTTCAAATCCAATCCAGTTCAATGGTATTGCCTGGCCTTGATAATAAAGCTGAAAATGCGCTTCAACATATTGGCGAATAATATTTTCGTAATCTGGATGAGCAATTGAAAAGTGGATTTGCTTTGTTTCTGCAATCGCGTTATCAATGTCGTGAGCGGTTATTTGGTGAATAACTTCAATCGACTGAGTACGCTCATTTAAGGTTAAATCCGTCATGCTAAAAAAATAACGGTGGGCAACCGCGTTAACGGCTAACCCACACAATAGCAAAACAAAAATGCGTTTAGCTAGGTTGAGCAACATTATTGCTGTTCAACCTCCGCTTGTTCTTCTGCATTTTTTTCATCAGCACTTTTTAATTCAACGTTGTAATCACGCATCATGTCTTTTTTCGTACGTTTGTATAAATCAAAGCGAGACTTAATTAGACGTGCAGGCCAGTAGTTGTTACTAACATCTACATCCGCTGTCTCCCAGTTAGGGTCAATCGCAATGCCAGTTATTTCTTGGTCACGAATAAATAATTTAGACACTTTTTTGCTGTCACGACGCCAGATTTCAGCGGGTATTGTCACCCGTTCAACGCTGTTATCAGCATAAGTAAGATCTAAAATAATCGGCATAACTAAGCCACCTTTATTTTCAAAATCAACAATGTAGAAGTTTCTTTCGTCAAGTAATAGGTCTTTTTGCCATTGTTCTAATTCTTTATGGCTTTTGTTATATTTATTACGTGCTTTGTTTGTTGCAGTAAACTTGTCATGTTCGTTGTAAAAATCTAACAATTGAGGTTTATCATCCGTGCGAAGCCACTGGCCATTGTTATGAATTTTACTAATAAAATCAGGTTTTTCGTTGTATAGTGCTCGCTGCCAAGCTTCTTCCGTATCTGGATTTTGGCTATTTGGACGGTACAAGTGAATGTTACCTAAAGCAATATCAACATGATCTGTGGTGTAGAACCAACCACGCCAAAACCAGTCTAAGTCAACACCTGAGGCATCTTCCATAGTACGGAAAAAATCAGCAGGGGTCGGACGTTTAAACTTCCAACGTTGGGCATATTCTTTAAAAGCAAAATCAAACAATTCACGACCCATAATAGTTTCACGTAAAATGTTTAATGCGGTTGCTGGTTTGCCGTAAGCGTTGTTACCAAATTGCAAAATTGACTCTGAATTAGTCATGATGGGCACTTGATTATCACTTTTCATGTAACTGATCATGTTAGCGGCATTACCACGGCGAGAAGGATAGCCTTCTTCCCATGCTTGCTCAGCGACAAATTGTAGGAAAGTGTTTAACCCTTCATCCATCCAGGTCCACTGACGTTCGTCAGAGTTAACAATCATGGGGAAATAGTTATGACCCACTTCATGAATAATAACGCCAATTAGGCCGTATTTAGTCTTGCGAGAATAAGTTTTTTCACCGGTTTCTTTATCTAACGTCGGGCGTGGGCCATTAAAAGTGATCATGGGATATTCCATGCCACCAACAGGACCGTTTACCGAGATAGAAACAGGATAGGGGTAAGCAAAGGTATACTTACTATATTGTTCCATCGTATGGATAATGGCCTCAGTAGAGTACTTTTCCCATAATGGATTACCTTCATTCGGGTAGTAAGACATCGCCATAGTGTCAGTCTTACCGCCTTGATAGCCTTGTGCATCCCAAATAAATTTACGACTTGAGGCAAAAGCAAAGTCACGAACATTTTTCGCTTCAAATTGCCACGTTTTGGTCTTAGTCGCACGAGACTTTTCGTTTACTAATGCTTCTTCAGGAGTGATAACTAAAACGGGCTTATCAGCTTTCTTTGCTTTTTCTAAACGCTGACGCTGATTTTTTGTTAAGACCTCTTTCGGGTTTTGTAAGACACCAGTTGCGGCAACAACGTGATCAGCAGGAACGGTAATGCTGACGTTATAATCACCAAACTCTAAGGCAAATTCTCCACTACCGATAAACTGCTTATTTTGCCAACCCATTACGTCATAATAGGCTGCCGCGCGCGGGAACCAGCTAGCCACTTCGTAAAGGTAATTGTCATCTTCTTTAAAGTATTCGTAACCTGAGCGGCCACCTAGTACTTTTTGCTCATGTAATTGGTAATTCCAATTAATGTTTAACTCGACACTATCACCCGATTTAAGTGCTTTTGGCAGATCGACGCGCATCATAGTGCCATTAATGACATAACTTAAGGCTTTGCCGTTTGCGCCAGTAACCTGAGTAATATCATAACCGCCCTGAAACTCGTCTGTTTTAATGGCATTGCGGAAACTGCTATAAGTCACTTTTTTCTTAGGCGCGGTTTGTGTTGTTTTTGCACCCGAATTTTCGGCTAACTTATTTTGGTCTAATTGCAACCATAAGTAACGTAGCGTATCAGGAGAATTATTCGTGTAATCAATAACTTCATCACCTGATAGGGTTTGCTTTTCGTCATTTAACCTAATATTAATTTTGTAATCAACATCTTGTTGCCAATATTGATGACCCGGTGCGCCAGACGCCGTACGATAAGTATTTGGCGTTGGTAAGCTCTCTTCCAGTTGACGAAATTTATCGTCACTAATGCTGTTTTTTGCTAAGGCTTGGCCACTAGCAGCAATACAAACACAAAGTAAGGCTGATTTAATTGAATATTTCATGATTTCCCTGATAATTGTAAACCGAGTAATTTCTTAATAATCATGCGTTATAACATTTTTTTAACCAATAGGTCAGGTTAGCTAAGTGCAATATGCGACAAATTGCACAATAAATAGGTTAAGTTGTTGCTGTTGAATGTTTATTGTGACGGAACCGATTAGGCACTAAGGATTAATACCAGCACTTTGCTCAATACTTTCTGGCAGCTGTTTATATCGTGATATCCAATAGTTACAGCATTTCTCTCAAGAAATTTTTTATTAGATTCCAAGTTATAGATAGAATCTTACCTCATTAAATACCTAGATTTTAGTGATATTACTGAGTTTTAAAACTATGTTAACCTCGAGCTGTTGAAGAGGTAATGCATCGAAAGTTATAATTAACTTATGCTAATGAAGATGAAACGATTGCACTGACCGATTAAAATGTGCTGTTTTTTTTCAGCAGAATAAATTTGTTTATTTGGTATCGGGAATACAAGATGAATTATTTTAAAACCTCTTAAAATCTTGTAATATATAATAAAAATAGGCCGGTTAAATTTTATGGTTTTTTTGTAGTCGTAAAGTATGTAGAACCAGTGCGTTATTCAGCTTTATTCAGCCATATTCACCGATACTAAACCCTGTTATCTATAAAAAAGGATTTTTATGTTTTCAAAATTTCTAAAATCAGTGCTAATTTTTAATCGTTCAGAAAATAAAGCGCCAAATTTTATCCTCATCTATCTTTTAATATCACTTGCTTGGCACAATCAAATTTTTATTACTTTTTTTGTTAGTCATGGTGGTTTTACAGAACGATTAAATGCTGCATTAGTTGAACATTCTCATCAATACGTGCTGGTGTTATTTTTTACGCTGTTATTTTTTATCCTGCGTTTGTCGATGCTTTATTTACTCAATAAAACTGATGAGTTTATTGATGCAGATGAACCGATGATAGTTAAAGTAGGCAGTGACCAAATAGTTAAAGAAAATAAAGATGTTGTTCGCTTATTAGCGCTGTTGGCCGAAACCAAAGCGCAATTGGCTAAAGTAAAAGCTCGTGAGATTTCAGCACAGGCAGATAAAAAAAAGACCATAAGTAACATCTTGGCTGTGCAAGCCGAGTTAGAACTAGCGTTAGCTGATATCGCTATATTGGGTAAGTCTAACGAAGAATTAAGGGCTAAACTTAAGCAGTATTTAGCAGCTTAAGGGATAAGTTGCTCGTTAATGATTAGCTAAATTGCATTATTTAAGCTTGTCTTGTTAGTTATATTTAAACAAAAAATTGCAAGCTATTGGCATTTTCAGTGTAACGGCTAAATATTATTTCTTTTGTTTCGTATCACTAAAGCCTTTATAATTAGTCAATATTTCAGTGGTTGTTATCTACAGCTACCTTCGCTTTCCACTTAAAGGTTTTTTACCACTTTATGATTTCACACAAACTTTCTATTGCCCCTATGCTCGATTGGACTGATCGCCATTGTCGTTATTTTTATCGCGTAATGTCTAAGCAAACGGTCTTGTATACCGAAATGGTGACTACGGGGGCAATATTACACGGAAAAGGTAATTACTTGGCGTATAACGAGCAGGAGCACCCATTGGTGTTACAGCTTGGTGGTAGTGATGTAAAGGCGATGACTGAATGTGCAAAAATTGCTGAGCAGCAAGGTTACGATGAAATCAATATCAATGTGGGTTGTCCGTCAGACCGTGTGCAAAATGGCAAGTTTGGTGCTTGTTTAATGGCTGAGCCAGCGTTGGTTGCCGATTGTGTTGCTAGTATGCAAAACGCGACTAAGATCCCGACAACGGTGAAATCTCGTATTGGTATTGACGACCTCGACAGTTATGAATTTTTGCAGCAGTTTTTAACAACAGTTAGTGCGGCGGGGTGTCAGCACTTTATTATTCATGCTCGCAAAGCTTGGTTAAGTGGTTTAAGCCCAAAACAAAACCGAGATATTCCACCACTTGATTACCAGCGGGTTTATCAACTTAAACAAGATTTCCAACAGTTAGATATTTCAATTAATGGCGGTATAACAACGTTTGCACAAGCGAATGAGCACATGCAGCATATTGATGGTGTGATGATTGGCCGCGAAATTTACCAAAATCCTTATATGCTAACCGAAGCTGACAATGAAATTTGGCAAGCTGGCGCAGAGGTTAAGTCACGACAAGCCGTGCTCAATGAAATGGTTGACTATATTGACCGTCACGTTGCCACTGGTGGTCGTGCCTGGCATGTGGCAAGACATATGTTAGGTTTATGTAATGGCTTAGCAGGCGCTAAACAATTTCGTCGTTATTTAAGTGAAAATGCCAATGGCGAAAATGTCGGTGGTGAAGTACTGCAACAAGCTTTTGCTAAAGTATTACAACTTAACCCTGAGCTAACAATTATCTAAAGGTAATCTAAAGGTAATCTAGCCTTAATGTCGGTTTATTATCATCGAATTAGGTACTTTAGATACTGAATATTTAGCGCTTTAAAGGTCCCAATACCGGAAAGTCAGTACTCGATTTTGGGACTTCTCCATTATTTTATCAGTAGTCCTTTGTTTGTTTGATGTTTGCACAAATCTCACTATATATTAGTAAATTTAACCACATCGGGGGGATATTAGCGCCTACTTAGCCTAGTTAATGCTAGTGTAAAAATAAATTAACTTTAAAAACAATGTGTTAACTTTAATTCAAACCTTGGCATAACCTTTGTAAGTGTTTATATAATGTATTTAATAACACGTTAATAATATAGTGTTATAAACAGCTTAAAAGGAATTATACCATGCAAAGTTTCACGCTATTATTTACGTTATTTATGTTGCCTAGTGTTTGTGTGCTGGCGACCTCATTGATTGTCGCTCATTTAGAACAAGGTAATTAATCCTTGTTACCTGTACCTTAAAGCGTAAACCGTAAAGCTAACGAAAAAATGACCTAATATTCTTTATGGTGCTTTAGTAATATAACTCATCAATCTAACTGCATTTGATCCCTTGATTACGCTTGTGAAAGCTCTCTTTCGCTAAATACTGTACTTTCGTGTTTAACTCGGCTAATTTTGCTTTACGCTTATCAGCAAGAGTTTAAATTATGACGTATTTTCAGCAATTAATTTCCTGTATCGATTTGCACGCGATACTCGGTAGTAAGGACCTTGTGGTGTTAGATGCGAGTATTCCACCTGTGGGTAACATGGCTGCGCCAGCATATAGTTGGCCTGAATATCGTTTGCCCAATGCTCGCCGTTTCGACTTAAATCAACACTTCTCAGATCTAGCGAGTGATTTACCTCACACCATGCCATCAGCTAGTCATTTTGAACAAGCTGCAAAAACGTTAGGCATTAACCAGCAAAGCCAAATTGTGGTTTATGATGATTTAGGTTTATTTTCTGCCGCGCGGGCTTGGTATATGTTTAGAGCTATGGGCCATAACAATATTGCCGTATTAGACGGTGGTTTACCTTATTGGCTCAAATTGAAGAAACCGGTCGCGGATTCCCAAACCGATATCCATGCTAAGCAGCACCGAATTATTGGCAATTTTGTTGCCAAAGAGCAAGTGGACTATTTTTGTGACTGGCGTGAAGTTGCCACTCAAACTCATTCGCAAGCTGAACTTATTCTCGATGCTCGTGCTGAACGTCGCTTTAAGGGCTTAGATGCAGAGCCTCGTGCGGGTGTGCGTAGCGGCCATATGCCAAATGCAAAAAACTTAGCCTACCAGCATTTGTTCAATCAAGGGCTGTTTAAATCTCCTGATGAATTAGCCGAAATTTTTGCCCATATTAACGTCAATAAACAAGCGATGATCATGAGCTGCGGCTCAGGTGTTACCGCTTGCATTTTGGCGCTGGCTGCAGATATTACCGGTCATAAAGATGTGCGAGTATATGATGGCTCTTGGAGCGAATGGGGCTCGTTACCTAACACCATCGTTGAAACCACCACGAATAATTTTTAGTAAAAATAAGGCTATCAGTACTATCCTGTCTACCTACCTACCTACCTACTTATGACGACACCAGCGTTTATTTTGCTGTCATCATAGGCACAAATCTACCTGCTAATGGCCTAGCTATAAATTTGACTATAGCTACCAAGCGGCCAAGTAAAACCTTAAATTAATTATTGGTCAATTTCACTAGTTTTAGTGTGTATATTGACCAAATTATAGTTTGACATATTATGTCTTAAGATAAGGACTTATCTTTGTAACTTTAAAATAACAACAATAACAATAAGTTAAGTGTTTTCAAGTAATTGGCACAGCACTTGTAATAGTAATGTCAGATACCAAGATAAAGCGTTAATTATTCACGCTTTATGTTACTCACATAAGGATATTAATAATGAAACTATTACAAAGTAAACAGACATTACGCGCCGTTTTATTATCTTGTACGTTGCTATTTACGATCAATACTTATGCACAAGATACTGGCTTAGCGCAAAATTTAACTTTAACTGTGCAGGCACAAAAACAAAAAGTTCAGCTTGATCTATCTGCAGAACTCGCACATTCAATTAAGGCTGAGTTAGAGCGTTTTTCGACTCGTTACAGCACAGTAAAAACTCAAGAGTTAGCGGCAGTTTCAAAGCAAAAAAAATTAGCGACAAATAAACAACAAACTTCAGCGTATTAATAGGAGAAATACCATGGGCATGTTTTCAAGATTTACCGACATTATTAACGCCAATATTAACGCCATGTTAGATAAAGCAGAGGAACCAGAAAAAATGATCAAGTTGATCATTGAAGAAATGGCAGAAACCTTGGTTGAAGTGCGTTCAGCGGCGGCCAAACATATCGCTGAAAAGAAAACGGTTTTACGCAATATTCGCGAAATGGAAAGTCGCGTTACAAAATGGCAGCACAAAGCTGAACTTGCTTTAACAAAGGGTCGTGAAGACTTAGCGAAATCTGCACTGGTTGAAAAGCAAAATTGTACACAAAAGTTAGCTGATTTTAATGAAGCGTTAACTCAAATTGATGAGTACTTAACTGCTGTTCAGCAAGATAGCCAGCGTTTGCAAGATAAGTTGACTGAGGCAAAGCGTAAGCAAGAAGCCTTTGCAATACGTCAACAATCTGCAGAAGTGCGTTTAAAAGTTCGCGAAAAAGCTGTCATTCATAATATCGACGAAGCGATTAATAAATTTGAGCGTTATCAACAAAAAATTGACCGTGTTGAAGCGGCAGTTGAAGCCTATGATATGACATCGTCAAAAACTTTAGATAGCCAGTTTCGTACGCTAGAAAATGATGAAACCATGGAGCAAGCGTTAGCGCAATTAAAGCAAAAAATAGCTAAAGGTAGCTAAAAGTTAATGGGCAGTCATTATTAATGCCGCGCTTTGATCTTGGGTAATCCTTGGTGTTATCTTTATAACGCCTGTGGTGAGTTACTTTATTGGCGTGTTATTCATATTTTTCAATTTAATATATAAAAGTGCTCAGCTTGGGCACGAGGAGTAAGTGATGAGCTTTAATCGCGAGTATTCAGTTAATAAAACCTTAACTAAAGATGTAGTACATAAAAAATTATCAGGTGTTTGTGGCGGTATTGCTAAGTATTACAATTTGCCTCGAATAGCCGTTAGAGTAGGCGCTATTCTCGCTTTATTGATGTTTCCTGTTGCCACAGGTGTCGCTTATTTAGTCGCTACCATGTTAATGCCGACTAAAGCTTAACGCGTTAAATTTGTTTGAATATATTTTTGAAGATATTAAAGGGAGTAAGCCATGTCATTTTTTAAATCATTATTTCTAGCCATTTTTGCCACACTATTTTTAACTTATGTTTTAGGTGTCAGCTTTATAGATTTATTTGATGTTGACATTTATATGGGAGAACAAATGGTTGAACCTTTAAAGGCCATTAGTATTTCAGCATTAGTGGTGGTGCTACTGGTGTTAGTTGCCTTAGCGATAGCGATGAGTGTATTTGGTTCATTGATTTTTATTGTTATGCTATTGCTAGGTGGTGGCGCTATGTTATTGGTGGGTGTGTTTTGGCCCATATTTTTAGTGGCTGGCGTTATTTGGTTAATCACACGAGATAAAAGATCGGTTCAATGCTAATTGTTTTCTGCGAATATTAATATTAGTGGAGATGAAATGTCAGCAGAAAAGTTAAAAATAATAAAATGTTCAACATAGCTAGTTGATTTTTAAACTTATCTTCACAACAAAAATACTGACACTCATAGTAGTAGTTAGTAGTATTAGCTTTCAGCCTTCTATATGAACGTATGACCCATACAGCTAAGAGCAGAAGGTCGATAAAAAGCTTACTGCTTACTGATTGCTATTAACTAAATTAGCTACACTTAATAAAGTCATTGAAGTCGCTACCTACACGAAAACACTTTTTTTCATCTTGGGTCAATATCCAAAAAATATCATCACGGGTATTTGTCAGTGTAAATAAACCACAGAGCTCAATATGGATTTTTTTATAAAGTGGTTAATGCCGATGAGTAGAATACCCTGGGGTTTATTTGAAATAATTAAGTTATCCATTTTGCCCAAGCTTAGTTACAATGGTGATAACGAATTATAATATGAATAAAAAGGATGTATAGCAGCTGATGAGGAATGTATTTTCACCCATAATTTCACTAGTGATAGTAGTGAGTAGTGTTTTTGCCAATATAAGCTTGGCAAGTGAGAACGACAAACTTGTAGTTGAAAATGGCTATGCAAGGGAGAGTATCCCAGGTACGTCGATTTCTTCTGCTTATATGACGATAAAAAATTTATCAGCAAAAAATATTCGACTTATCGCCGCAGCAAGTGCAGTAAGTGACCGAATTGAAATTCATCAACACACCATGTCTGATGGCTTAATGCGTATGCGCCAACGTGACTATGTAGAAATTTCAGCTCAAAATAGTACCGTATTTCAGCCCTCTGGTTTTCATTTAATGATTTTTGATTTAAAACAACCATTAAAGGCGAAAGAAAATATTATAATCACCCTGTCTTTTGACGATCAATCTAGCATAGATGTAAATTATATTGTTCAAGGTCTTAAACAGAAAAAGCATGAGCACCATTAGGAGTAGTTATGAAAGTTAATATC
Organism: Colwellia sp. MB02u-10; assembly: GCF_014077185.1. Classification (NCBI taxonomy): domain Bacteria; kingdom Pseudomonadati; phylum Pseudomonadota; class Gammaproteobacteria; order Alteromonadales; family Colwelliaceae; genus Colwellia; species Colwellia sp. MB02u-10. The sequence goes on along the minus strand of NZ_JACGVK010000062.1, from coordinate 22,883 downwards.
TCAATAAAAACTGTTATTTCAGGATTTTTAGCGCTATTTTTTGTGCTGTATTTACTTGGCGTTTATTGGAGCTTTGAACCAGAACAATTCGATATTCGTGCTGAAGTGACAAAAGCAGCAACAGCAGAAAATGTCACTCCTGTTGTGGGTTATACCACCACAACGGCATTAATTCGTGTTACTGAAACCTTATTGCATAAGCCAGGTGGTTATTTATCTAATGATGCGCTGCCACCGTCAGTGTTTTTAGATAATATCCCCGCATGGGAGTTTGGCGCACTTGAAATGATAAGAGATATGTCGTTGGTAATGCGCCAAGAATTTAGTCGTTCGCAATCTCAGTCAGTTGAAAACAAAAATTTAAAAGTGGCTCAACCACAGCTCAATATTGATAATACCAGTTGGGCTATTCCTAGCGCTGAAGGTGAATACCAAAAAGCAGTTAATGAGTTATATGCCTACAGAACTGCATTGACTCAGGTAAATAATCAATCAGCTCAGTTTTACGCGCGCTCTGATAATTTACGCGCTTGGATCCAAGAAGCCACTAAACGTTTAGGCAGTTATTCTCAACGCTTAAGTGCCAGTGTTGGCCGTGAACAAATTAACGTTGATCTTGCTGGCGATAGAGTCGCAAAACAATCGACATCAAGCGCAGCAAGCATGGCGTTAAAAACAAGTTGGTGGGTTATAGATAATGAATTTTATGAAGCCCGTGGCGCTTGTTGGGCCTTGTTGCACTTCTTGAAGGCCATCGAAATAGATTTTAATGATGTTCTAGAGCAGAAGAATGCTAAAGTGAGTGTACAACAAATTATTCGGGAACTAGAAGCAAGCCAAGAAGCCATTTGGAGTCCCATGATTTTAAATGGTGATGGTTTTGGTGTGCTAGCAAATCATTCGTTAGTGATGGCCAATTATATATCACGTGCAAATGCAGCACTGATTGATTTAGACGATTTATTGAGTCAAGGGTAATAAAATATGAAAAAAATAGTAGTAGCAGCAGCACTTGCATCGATTTTATCCACTAATGTTCAAGCGGATGCTTTAGGTATTTATTTGGGTGGTCAAGTATGGGACAACCAAGCCTCTGGCACTTTTGGCGATGGCAGTTCACAAATTGATTTTAACTTAGCGGATGAAAAACAAAACAGCTTTTTTATCGCCTTTGAGCACCCTTTGCCGTTAATTCCAAATATACGTATTGCCTCTACTTCACTAGAGACTATAGGTAACACAAGCTTAACGACTGACTTTGAATTTGAAGGTGAAATTTTTAGCACAGATGCTAATGTTAATGCTAATTTTAATGTCAGTTATCTTGATTACACACTTTATTATGAGTTATTTGATAATGATCTATTATCATTTGATTTTGGTTTGACCGCCCGTGATTTTGATGGTGACGTAACGGTATCAGCACAAGCCAATTCAGGCACTGAATCGTTTACACAATCAAGTAGTGTTGCAGTAACTGATGTTGTGCCTATGTTATATGTAAGAACTAATGTTGGCTTACCATTAACCGGTTTGAACTTATATGCACAAGGCAACTTTTTATCAATCGACAATCACACACTTTATGACTATGAAGTCGGCGTAAGTTATGAACTTATTGATAACCTAGCAGTTGATGTAAATCTTAATGCCGGTTACCGTGGAGTTAAGTTAAAATTAGAAGATTTAAATGACTTGTATACTGATATTGAATTTGATGGTGTGTTTATTGGAACCACTATTCACTTTTAATACTTAAGGTTAGAGGTTAATAAAAAGCAGGGCTGAGCAATCAGTCCTGCTTTTTTGTTGCAAGATTTTAAAAAAATTAATAAGATCATATGGATATGTAAGTGTTAAAAGTAAACTAAAATAAATAGTCTACATAATGAATTTTAATAAACCTATCTATAAATCGCCAGCTTTGTTGGTGCAGCGTGAGCTACGACCGCGTTAGGTGTAGCGGCTAATGAGCTGTCTCTTATGCACAAGTTTTCAACGAGCTAGAGTTATGATCTAATACCGCTTTTATCTCCTTCTAAGTAATATCTATAATCCGAAGCAAGACAATGGGCACAATTAATTTTTGCTCTAGCGAATTTAGGCGATCCTCGACACACCAAACGCTTAGTTAAGCTGACGAGTGATATGGCCGAGAATACTTCAAGCTCAATAGTAAAAGCATGTGGCACTTCCGCTAAAATAGAAGGGGGCTTATCGTTTAATTCGCCATGAAAAATTTCTCCTGATGAAATTGCAAACACCGGCTTTAAGTATACCCAAGAGATTATTCCACAAAGACCACTAGCACTGACCATTCAAGATACAACTGGGCTGACATACCAGCATAAGGTCACAGAAGAACTAGCTGACGTTTGCGGCTCAAAGCATAAGGACTCAAAAACAAGAACGCTTTACGCGCACTCAACTTTGGCACTTGATGCATAAACAGAGCAAACCATTGGGTTGGCAAATCAGTATTATTTTTACCTTAATAAAAAAGTGCCCAGTACGCGAGACGAACTGGCATATTGGATTGATAAATCAAGAGTTCAACTTGGTGCTTAGCGTATTCAAGCGAGTAAATTGCATCTGTTTTCAATACTTGGTGGTTGGCCTAGTGCAGCTATTGCCCAACAGGTGCTTAGGCATAAATCACAGGAACAAGAGCTTAGATCTGTCTTGTGGTTTACGGTAGTTGTGAACGTATTAGCACTCGGACGGCTTTTATTTACTCATGGGCAGAATACAGATTTAGTTGCTCATTACACCTCTTTTACATAGTGATTTACCACATCTTTATCAAGTTTATATCGGGTTATGTAACAAAATATTATTATTTTTTATGTATGAATTTATGTCGTTTTTTTCATAACATACTAATAATAAAGTAATAACATAAATAAAAACGAAGTCTTTGGCTATACTTATGTTGCAAATTAGTAACAATTTAGATTTGTAAAGTAACAATTAATTTAAATTGTTACTTTGTGTAAATTAAGTGTATTCTAAAGTAATTCCATTTTTAATTTTTAAGATTATCAAAAATTTAAAGTCGAATGATTTACGTCTACGATAGTTCCATTTTCAACAGCCACTTATTTTTAAGTACAGGATTAATAAATGAATAAAGTTTTCAGAGTAATTTGGAATGCATCCAAAGGTGTATGGGAAGCTGTTGGTGAAATCGGTTCAAGTAAACGTAAATCTAAATCCCGAGGGCTAGGAAGTATTTCTTTAGCAGCATTTCCTGCAATAGTAGGTAGTTTGTTGCTGCTTAGCCTTAGCCCACTAGTTTTGGCTGGTACATTACCTTCAGGCGGTCAGGTTAACTCTGGCTCAGCTGAGATAAGTGTCTCAGGTAATAAATTGCAGGTCGTTCAGTCATCTCAAAAAGTTGTTATTGATTGGCAGTCTTTTTCGATCGGTCAGGGTAATGAAGTCGAATTTTCGCAGCCATCAGCTCAAGCTGCCGCGTTAAACCGGGTAACTGGCTCACAAGTATCTGAGATTCGAGGTTCTCTCAAAGCTAATGGTCAGGTTTTCTTGATTAATCCCAATGGTATTTTATTTAGTGCAACCTCTGAAGTTAATGTGGGTGCATTGGTTTCGTCTACGCTCGATATTTCTAACGAAGATTTTATTAGTGGTAATTACAGTTTTGAAGGTGCAGATACCGGTCTCGTAATCAACCGAGGTAATATACACACCGCAGAAGGTGGTTTTGTTGCCATGATTGCCGCCAGCGTGATCAATACCGGTAGTATTGATGCCTACAACGGTACGGTAGCTATGGCTGCCGGTAAACGCATTGTTCTGGATATGGGCGGAACAGTTAAAATTGCTGTTGAAGAAGGGGCTATTGATGCTTATGTAGAACAAGGCGGTGCTGTGCGTGTGGACTCAGGTCTTGTGCTGTTGACAGCAAAGGCTGCCGGCGAGCTTACCTCCAGTGTCATCAATCATACAGGTATTACTGAAGCGCAGACACTGCAAACCGGTGAAAATGGACGTATTGTTCTGGCCGGTGATGGTGATGTGAACATTGCCGGAACACTGGATGTTAGTGGCGTAGAAGGTAAGGGTGGCCAGATTCAGATCACGGGTGCACAGGTAGCCTTACAAGACGGTGCTTTGCTGGATGCGTCAGGTCGCGATGGCGGTGGTCAGGTGCTGGTAGGTGGTGATTATCAGGGTAAGAATGCTGAAGTACCCAATGCGATTCGCACCTACGTAGACGAAGGTGCCCACATTTTGGCTGATGCCACCGGTCAGGGTGACGGCGGTAAAATCATCGTCTGGGCCGACGAGCACACCGACTATGCCGGCCATATTTCTGCCACAGGTGGAAGTGAGGGGGGTGATGGGGGCTTTGCCGAAGTGTCAGGCAAACAGACGCTAGATTTTAAAGGCACGGTGGACCTGACAGCCCAACAGGGAAAAACCGGCACACTGCTGCTCGATCCTACTAATTTGACCATTACCGACACGGATAATAATGTGTCAGGTGCTTCTCCCTATTCGCCTACAGGTGCAGCTTCAACGCTCAGTGTTTCTACTCTAGCGACAGCACTAGACACTGCGGATGTAATGATCACTACCAATAGTGGTTTTGATAACTCTGAAGCCGGTGATATTACGCTTGCCAGCAGCATAGGTTGGTTTAGCACTAATACCTTGACCTTGGATGCTGCCGGTGCCATTACCATAAACGATGCCGTTAATATTCAGACCTTCGATGGTTCATTGGTGTTAACGGCTGGTGGGGCTATTACTCAAACTCACACGACTGGCGGTAGACTCGTGATTGGTGGCACTACGACCCTCACCTCAGGTGCCGATATAACGCTTACCTCTATTGCTAACCAGTTAATGGGGACCGTTATTGCAACGGCTAATGCAGGTTCATTATCCATTACTAACGCGCGTGCTTTGGTATTGGGAGATACCAGTGCCAGTGGTCCGGTTGCGTTGGCAACCGTAGACAATGCCGGCTCGATAACGGCTACGGGTACTTTTGTTGCAGGTGCATTGAGTGCTGCTGCACATGATACCGGAGGCATCTCTATTGCCGATGTTAATGGCGATTTGACGGTTAGTCTTCTCGAGGCTGGCGGTGCCATCACCTTGGGTAATATTGATAGTGGAGCGCTGACCTTTACCCATAGCGTGGATGGCAGCAATGTCGTTGTAGGTAACGATGCGGCGGGTGGCCAGGCGAGTGGTATTGTGACCATCACTGGCGCGTCACTTACGCTGAATGACGCCATCCGTACCAAAGGTGGAACGGTTAATCTGATTTCTAAAACTGGAGCGATAACGACGGCAGCAGATGCTGACATTGTGACGACTGCCGATGTTGATACGGGCACCGCCTCCGGTTTGGTTAATGTAACCGCCGCAAACGGCATAACGCTGCAAAATATAACAACTACCGGTGCTAATAATACCATAGGTGTCGGCAGTAACGCCGCTGCCGTCAGCCTAACGGCTGCAGCCGGCGACATCCATGTCGGTGCTATTACCACCACAGGTGGCGATGCGACTGCTGGAGCAACCAGCAATCGTAATGGTGGTAACGCGGGTAACATACTACTGGCGGCAACCGCCGGTACTGATATTTATCTTGATGGCGACTTAAAAGCCATTGGTGGTGGTTTTGTGGGGGCGGCAAGCCAGGGGTTAGGCGGCTATATTAAGATAGAAACGCCCGCTATTTTAACCGCTAACCGATTGATTTCCTCGGGTGTTACTTCCGGTAATATCGATCTTCTCTCTAGCCTGGATTCAGATGTCGGTGCTTCTTCTAGCTTGAGTGTCGTTGCAGGTGTTAGCGATGTGATGTTCGATGGTGTGATGGGTGGTACCAATGCCTTGACCAGTTTGACGGCAAGCGGCGTCAATATCAATATAGAAAAAAATGTCACCACTGATGGTGCTGCGGGTCTCAACATTGATGCAACGCAAGAAATTCGCTTAGGTGATGATGATCTAACCAATGGCTTAGGCACAATAACCATCAACACCTTAGCCGGTAATGGGAGTGTTGATTTAAATTCTGGGATTGGCGACACTTCGGGGGGGAACTATAGCATCTACCTTGATGATGCTGTCACCTTTACCCGCGGCACGGGAACGATTAATATTCATGATAATTTTTACAGTAATACCAATGAACGCAATGACTTAACCTTCAATGGCGTCGGCGGTGGTACGTTAGTATTCGGTGACTCTGTTGGTGGTACCTCAGCTACAGCGAACACCAAACTTGGCAATATTCTGTTTGACAGCGTGACGGATATTACAACGAAGGGGATCTCTGCAGAGAGTCTGATCTCTCTGAATGGCACAGGCAGTATTAATAACTCTGGCGGTAATGATGGTGCGTATTATCTTGACGGTGCTGGCGGTCTGCAGTTGGCCACTACAGGCACCGACACTACTGGTGATGAAAACATCATCTTTTACCCAAGCGTATCCCTGACCGAGGTATCAGCCCCGATTAGTTTGAGTGCGCCCAATGGTTACCTTAGATTGTATTCCAGCGCTAATCTGACCACTGCCGGTGGTGCTATCACGTTTACGGCGGGTAACGGCGCGTTAACCTTAGATAATTCTGTTGATTTAAATTCTGCCGGTGGTGATATCACGTTTACATCGGGTAACGGTGCGTTAACCTTAGGTAGTCATAGTGATTTAAATTCTGCCGGTGGCGATATAACGCTGACTGCACCTGATGGTTTAGTCACTTTAGGCTACAATGCGGATCAAACCACTGCGGGCGGTGATTTCACCATTACTGCAGGTGTCGGCGCTTTAACTGTAAATAGTGAAGTTGATATAACCACATCCGGTGGCGATATACTCCTGAAAGCGAAGACAGGAAAACTTTCATTAATTAGTAATGTTGATTTAAGCAGTGCTAATGGCCTGATCTCGCTTACAGGTGTTGGCGTTGATCAGGGGCTGACCAATAGCATCATCAATGCCGGCACTGGAAAAATACGTGTTGATGGTGGCGGTCAATCTATTGAATTACACGGCGGTGTGATTAGCACAGATGCTGATACGAATGGCACGCCTTCTGTGCTGATTACTAATGCCAGCAGTACGGGTAATGCGGTCAGTATTCGTTCTCTAGAAACTAAAACAGGCACTTTGCAGATAGGTCTGGTGGCAGGAACCGATAATATTGCTGCGGGGCAGGATCTTGGGGTCTCTGGCGATCTTGCTCTAACCACGGCTGAAGTGCGTCTGATTACTGAACAGCAATTAACGATTAGCAGTACCGGTGATGATTCAGCGGTTATTTTTACCGTAACCGGTACGGATGTTGCTGGTGATTCATTGGTAGAAACTATTGCCGGTGGTAATGCTGCAGCTGTCACAACGCTGGGTTCATTCAAAACCATTTCTAGTATAGCGACTGGTGCAGATACCAATGGTAATGTCAGTGTTGGTTTGGCATCTGACGATGCCGTTGCAGGATCTTTGGCTCAGTATACATATAGCAATTGGGGTGATAATAAAATCAATATCAACACCCTGTCAGCTGCGACAACCGGTTCAATTTCAATCGATAATCAGGCAAATATCATCGATAAATTAGGTGGCTTTTCGGTGGGTAGTAGCTTAGATGTTAGAGCTAGTGGGCGAACTACGGGTATGGTATTAACCGGTGATGTAACGGCAACAAGCGTAACCATTAAAACCGGTAATGGGGCTCTGGTTCTGGGTGATAGAAATATTACATCAACTTCTGGTGCTGTCGATCTTCAAGGAACTGGAATAACTCAGTCCAGTGACTCAGTTATAGATTCGGCTACTACAGTAACCTTATACGGTTCTGATTATTCTAATAATAACTCACTTGGTGATATTGATCTTGCTGGTGCCGTAACGGCAGCCAGTACCTCCACAGAAGCCGTTTATGTTTATAGTGCCAACGCCTTGACTTTAGGGAATGTAACTATAGGTGCTCTCGGATCTCGAGGTGGATTAAGGTTGGGTAACATATGGGCTGAGCAAACCAATTCAGTTTATGATTATCGTCATATTAATGGTGCTATCACTCAGACTGCAGGTACTAAGTTACTGATTGATGAATTGCAAATTGAGCAGGGGATTAACAACCCTGGCGGAATTACATTGACTGAAGCTAATAACGAAATTGGTACGACAAGAACTATTGATCGCAGCGGAGCGTTGTCAATTTTTGATAAAGATACCGAAAATAATGGTCTGAATATTACCAGTAACATCTGGGATGGCTCGGTTTCCAATTCAATTAAAATAGAAACGTTAGGCAGTTTATCTCATAGTGCTTCAATGCGTGGCCAGGGTATTCATCTGTCGGGTACTTCAATTACAAGTAATGGAGAATTACGCGCATACCAGGGAACAGGCACCGACCGTGATTTGATTCTTCAAGCTAATGGCGGTGCAGTTACATTAACGGGCACTTATCGTGTCGATGGCGCTGGTAATGATTTGATAATTCGTAATGCCAGTAATGTACAGCTAGGTAATACGCTGAATGCTGATAGCAAAATAGAGCTTGGATCAACTGCTATTGATAGTGCGCTAGCCGGGTCCCAAACGGTTACTGCTGCGACGGATTTGACGTTAGATGGCACTGCCATTAGTTCGGGAACAGCCACCTTTGATGTGTCTGAACGGGTCGCCATTACCAGTGCCGGAACTGACACAGGAATAACATTTACTGTAACCGGTACCGATATGTTTGGTCGGGCACAGACTGAAGTGATCACCGGGGCTGATGCAAATACAGCTAGCGGAAGTAAATATTTTGCTACCATATCGCAAATTGCTGCCAGCGGCGCAGCCGCGGGCGACGTCAGCGTGGGAACCGCTTTAGAAAATATTACCAGCAATGTTACTCAGACCTCTTCTCTTAATGTTGATTCAGGGGCACGTCTCTCGGGTGTCGTGGACGGTAATCTAACGCTGGGGAATATCCAGAATTACTTTACCTATATTGATGATTTGACGGTGGGGGGGGATATTTCACTCTCCAGTCGAAGCAGGACAAATACACTGCATGTGGCGGGAGATGTGGTTTCTGCTACTGGGAATATTGACCTCTCGAATTACTACTATCATCTTTATGTGGATAGTACGGGCAGTGTGACCGGTCAAGCGGCAGATAGTCAGGTAACACTGACGGCTACCGATAATCACAACAGTGGTTATAATGCGAATATCCAGGGCGCGATTGTTGCGGGTACCGGTGGTATTCTCCTCTCCTCTGATTACGGCAATGTATACACCAGTGGGCTGGGTACCTTAACCACAACTGGCACAGCGACGGTTAATTCCTATATAAATCGTACGGTTAATCTTCAGGCGGGGATTACCGCAGATGCTGGCATTGATATTAACTCGCAAGGCACCTTCGCCAGCGGTACTGATGGCACTTTAACCAGTAATGCAGGGGGCATAACCATAGATTCGGGTGATGCCGATGCCCTTACTATTGGCGGGGCCGTGCAGTCATTGGGGAATATTGTTATTAACGGCGATGACTCCGCCGCCGGCACCTATGCCAACACGGGTACAGGTACCTTAACCAGTAGTGCGGGGTCAGTATTTATTGATTCGGGATATTTGGATTCCGTTTCGGTTGGTGCGGCGGTACAGTCAGCGACGGGGATTTTTATTGACGCAGGCGGTAGCTTTGTTAATCCTGAAACCATCACCTCTAATGGCGAGGTTATCATCTCTTCTGGCGGCAGTTATACCGGCAGTACTAACTACTCTACCAGTATTCAAAACGCCATCTCCGCTGGGGTGGGTGGTACAGGTAATTTAACGATAAACTCACGTGGTACCTTTACCAATAATACGGCGGGTGCATTAACCGCCACCGGCAAAATTGCACTAAAAACGTATTGGAATGGTACAAATGATCGTCATATGACGCTGGCGGGTAATATCGCTGCCGGCGCAGACGGTATACAGCTGACCTCCAGCGGCACTATCAATCAAACTGCGGGTGTCTTAACCACTCTGGGTACGCTTTCTGGACCTAGTCAAAATGGCGGGACTGCCAATAATTCAGCGCCCTCTGCGCGTGGCGCAGTCACATTAACGGCTAACAATGAAGTCGCTAACCTAGGCCCTTTCTACCTCTACGATGAAGCAGGGGTAGGCTTTACCCTAAATGATGTCAGTGGCGGTTTGACACTCGCTGGCACGATTGAAAACTCCCATGGAGCAATAAACATTTCCACGGCGGGGGGGGAGCTAGCTCTCACCAGCTATAATGTTTACGCCGGTGGTATGGCCTCTGGTGGTGCAGCTGTCGTGCTAACCGGGCAAGGTATCAGCCAGGGGGCTGGCAGTGAAATTAATACCACAGGGGGGACTACGGGTAGCGAACGCACCGGCAGCAATGGCGGTGGTACTATCACCCTGACCGGTCATGATGGTTCAGCCGCGGGGGCTATTTCGCTTGCCGGTGATATCTCAACGATACACACGGATACAGATTCAACCTCTGCTATTACCATTCGCGGGACGACAGATCTGATCTTGCCTAGTATTATTGCCTCCAACGGTTCACTGGTGCTGGGTGATGATACCGACACCATAGGTTTGATTACCGGTAACATTACCCAGTCTGTCTCAACTGCGTTAGATATTAACGCGTTGCAAGTGGGTACCGCGACGAATGCTGTGGGTGGCTCGGTAGTGCTGGCCAATAGCGAGAACAAGATTGGCGAACTCGCTGGCCTTTATTCGGGTGCTCATCAATTTATCGGTCCAGCTACCGACCTTCAGTACGATCTGGATATTTACGACTCTAGCGCTGGCCTTAGTCTTACCGGCGCGGTTGTCAGTGCTGAAGGTATACGTATTAGCACGTTCGACACCGACACGGGTGTGCTTTCAATCGAGGCTAACTCGATTTCGGCCAATGGTGATATTTACCTGAGCGGTATCAGTGTGAGCCAGGCCGATGGCTCAACGATTAATGCCGACAATAGCGGTGTTAGCGGCACCGGTGGATCTATCCGTATCGATGGCGGCGGGGGTGCCAATAACATTATCCTCGAAGGCATAGTGACAACCGATAACACTAGTGCAACCGCTATTGAACTGGTCAATGCCACTAATGCGAACCTGAATACGGTCAATGCCAGTGCAGGTACTCTGGCATTGGGTGTTGATACCAAGGAACTGACTGGTACCGTTAGCCAGTTGAATGAGAGCACTATTTCTGCGCAAACCCTGGTGGGTGACGCGGGTGTGGTAACGATTAACAAAGCTAATATCGATAATCTTGGCCAATTTACCACCAGCGGCGCATTAACCCTCAAAGAGCAGGGGGGTGGTAGCGGTGTTGCCGGCCTTAAATATACCGGCAGTGTGACTACGGGTGGCACCACCTGGATAGAAACGACCGATGGTATTCAGAATCTGGATACCCATACACTGGATGCAAGCGGACAGGCAATTACCTTAAAAGGGAACGCGTTATCACAGCAAGCCGCATCAAGCATCAAGTCGACTACGGCAGACTTATATGGTGGCACGGGTAATATCGATCTGTTTAGCATAACTAACGACTTTACCGGTCAGGTGACGGTTCATTCAACAGGGCCCCAGGTGAGCCTACAGGATGCTAATCAGTTAAGCATGAATACCCTGACCGACAATCTTGACGTGACGACCTCGATCAAATTGTGGGCGGGTGCAGGCTTAGTACTGACTCCTGAAGATATTTCTACCACTAGTGGCAATATTGAACTCCGTTCACTGGACGGTAATCTTTCTACCCCAGGTGATTTGACCACGACGACAGGCAATGTGGCGCTCTATGCTGCAACCACCACAACAACCGGTAATGTACAGGTAAATAACACCCTGACAACCGGTAGTGGCGATGTCACTATTGACGCTGAAAATGAAGTTAATCTGTCCAAAACGATTGTTTCGACCAGTGGCAACATTAACGTAAAGGGTGACACAATCACCCACTCAACCGGGTCTGTCGGTACGCCTTTGAAACTAGAGACCGGCAGTGCCGGTACCATTACCGTTGCGGCCAATGGTACCGGTGGTTTCGTAATGGGGCAGTATTATAGCTACCTATCGGATGCCGGTACTATTGCTATTACCTCTGGTGGCACGGCCGATCTGGCAAATATCACCACTGGTGGCAGGCTGTCAGTAGATGCTGTTGGTCTGGTTCAACAGGTAGGAGCAGGTTCTATTCTGTCCGCTGATGAGTTAGGTGTTACTACGGCTAACCATGGTGTGATTACTTTAGCCAATGTGGATAATGACCTGAACAAGGTCAAGCTACTGAGCCGTAATGTGGGCAATAATGATGTCGGCTCTGGTGCGATCACTTTTAATGATGTTGATGGTTTTGCGGTGAGTCAAATCAGCACTAGCGATCAGGCTATATTAACCGCTAATGGCGCGATTACGACAGATGCGGTCACCTTTGGTGATGGTGCTGTGGTGGCTAATACGCTAACAGCTAAGACATTCAATGCAGCCGGTGCTGATATTACCTTAACGGCTGCTGGAAATAATGTCGATAGCTTAAGCCTTTATGTCCGCAATGCCGATGACTCAGCGATTGCCGGTGAAACGACCACGCCAACTGGCACTATTAAATTTACCGATAGTGATGGTTTTGTTGTTACCGCCATAGAGACCGGTGGTACGACCGTATTGACGGCAGGCGATGCGGTCACTCAAACGGGCGCCATCATCTCAGCCAAACTGGGTCTGTCAGGTGTCGGTGATTACACGCTGAACTTGGGCGGCAGTGGCATTCCGGTGAATCAAATTAGTACCTTTGCGTCTGACGCGACGGGTGCGGTCAATCTTACGACGAATCTGGATTTGGTTATTGGCAGCGTTAATCCGGAGGGAATTACCACCCAAGGTGCAGATATTTCAATTACGGCACCGAAAATTACCAGTACGGGTGTCACGATTAACACTAGTAGTAGTGATAAGAACAGTACGGCCGGTGGTTCTGTGCTCCTCAGCAGCACAGCTCTTGGCTCACTCGGCGATTTGACAGTTGGGGAGATCGTTACTAGCGGTACCGCTGCTGTAGTTGGGTCGGGTAACGGTGGTGGTGCGGCCGGTATGATTACGCTGACATCGGCGGGAGACTTGCTTAATATTGAAGGGCCTATTACCGCTCGGGGCGGCGCTGCTGATGGTACGGGTGTCGCGGGCGCAGACGGCACACTTAAGCTTCTGGCAAGCACAGGTGCCGTTTTACAAGCCAATGACAGTCATGCAATAGATACAGGTAAAGTGTTACTGGATGCGCTCAACAGTTCAGCCTTGCTTGATGTTGGTAATAGCGTTGATCTTATATCCGCGAGGATTGGCGGTGAGGGTCAAAATTTCATCTATCGAAGTGGCAGTGATTTTGCTATTGGTGGTGGTGAAAGCGGTATTGAAGGGATTACCACTCAGGGTGGTTTTGTTGATATTGGCAGTAGTGATTATGCTATTTCTGTCACTCAAAATATTAGCACCAAAGGGGGGGATTTCTCTGCTACTGGTGTGGGTAGCTTCAACTATACAGGTGTGACTATTTCGACAGCGGGGGCTGTTACTTACGCAGATGGTGTTTATAAGGATGGCGGCACGATCGATATAGCCACGACGGCCAATAACGGTAATGTTAACACAGGGACTTTGGATTCCAGTGGCGATGTGAACGCTGCAGCTGCAACGGCTGGCAATATCACGCTTAATGCTAATGGTATTCTGACTGTCCATGCGACGAAGGCACAGGGCCAGGGCATAGGTACGGGTGGTATGGTGAGTTTGACTGGTAGTGCGGTGAATATTGCCGGCTCTATCATTACGAGCTCTACCGGTGCAGCCGGTGGCATGATTGACGTTAATGGCCCAGCTGTGCTGGTGGGTGGTAATCACGTGCTGGCTACAGGCTCAGGTGCGGGTGACATAGACTTTTCAAGTACTTTAAATAGTGATGGTACGCCGCGTGCACTGAGTATCACTGCGGGTATTGGCGAGATACTATTTAACGGTGCTGTGGGGGGGGAGGCTGCATTAGGTGCGTTGAATATAGTCTCAGCTAACGATGTGACTATTAGCGATACGTTAGCCGCAGCAAGCCTGATGCAATCGAATGGAACCGGGACCTTAACACTGGACGGCGCTGTTATCTTGAGCGCTAACTTGACCTTTACCGGCAATAACCTGTCTGTCAATGCAGCGACAGATGTGGGTGGAACGACCACTATCAGTAATGCCGGTCTGTTTTCCACGGCCGCAGCAGGCGATATCACCTCAGTTGGCATATTTGGTCAAATGGGTGCAGGAACCAATGAGTTGGCCGGCGACATCAGTACCACAAATTCCAACATCAGTTTTGCTACCGGTGTAGTTGTCACCGGTGATGTGGCGATGGATACCAGCACAGATATAGGTAATATCGTCTTTGCTGATATCCTAGATAGCGATACGACGCCACGTGATCTGACATTGACATCTGGTACCGGCAACGTGACCTTTGCAGGTATCGTTGGCGGGACTAATACGCTTGATGTGCTGAATGTAAATAGCGCGGGTGTGACTAGGTTTAGCGATGCCGTCACGGCAACCTCAGTGACCACGGATGCAGTGGGTAGCGTTGAACTGGATGGTCAAACGGTCAACACAACCGGTACGCAAACCTACAACGATGCACTCTCTTTGGGTAATAACACCATACTTACGGGGAGTACCATTACTACCAAGGATTCTTTAACTGGGAAGGCACACAGCCTTGAAGTTGTCGGTGATGCCATCTTTGGTGATGCCGCAGTTGATACCGTCACCGGCCTGACGACCTTAGATGTTAGTGGTGCTACGACCATTAATGTCAATACCATCAGCAGTGCTGATGCACAAACCTATAGCGGCGCTGTTATCCTGGGTAATAACACCACATTAACTGCCACGGACGATTCGATTGTTTTTAGCAGTACGGTAGATTCCATAGCAGATGAAGCCATTGGGATGACAGTAAACGCGGGTAGCGGTGATGTGATCTTCACTGCTGCTGTGGGTGGTGTGACTAATGGAGCACTGGGTGACTTGTCGGTTAATAGCACTGGATTAACTCAGTTTTCAGCGGCGGTTAACGCCGGCTCTGTTGCTACTAATGTCGGTGGTACGCTAGAAATCAACGGCGGCTCGGTGACTACATCAGGGATTCAGACCTACGGTGAGAGCCTGACCTTAGGGGCTAATACCGTACTTCAAGGAACAAGCATCACAGCAAACGGTACTGTTTCCGGTGCTGATAATTACAGCCTGAATGTTACCGGTGATGCGGTGTTTGGTAATGAAACAACCGACACAGTAACTGGATTGACAACTTTAGCGGTCAGCGGAAGTACTGCTATCAATAGCACAAATATCACCAGCAGTGGTACGCAAGCTTATGCAGGCGATGTAACACTTGGCAGCAATACCGCTTTAAGCGCAACGACGGTGACAACTAACGGTAAAGTGATTGGCGAAGCTCATAGCCTAGATGTTACCGGCGATGCAGTGTTTGGTGATGACGGAGCAGATACAGTTACGGGCTTAAGTACGCTAACGGTGAGCGGAATCACTGCGATCAATACCAGTAATATCACCAGTAGTAGCACACAAGCTTATACAGGCGATGTAACGCTAGGCAGCAATACTGTTTTAAGCGCAACGACGGTGACAACTAAGGGTAAAGTGATTGGCGCAGCCCATAGCCTAGATGTTAGCGGCGATGCGGTGTTTGGTAATGAAAAAAGCGATACGGTGACGGGTTTATCCACGTTAGCCGTCAGTGGCACGACCGCTATTAACAGCAGTAATATCACGAGTACGTCTACACAGGATTACACGGGTGCAGTCACCTTGGGTGATGATATTACGGTTAGTGGTCTAGGTATTAGCTTTAGCAATACTGTCGTTTCTGATGGCACTAACCGTGCGTTGATCGTTAATGACAGTGGCACGACAACTTTTGGCGGCGTTGTTGGCAGTACGACAGCAACTGACCAGTTGACCAGTTTGACCACAGATGCAGGTGGCTCTACCGCCATTAATGGTGGTGCTATTTATACAACCGCAGCGCAAACCTATAACGATAATGTAACACTTGGTGCAGGCACTGTGCTGTCTGGCACCACAGTGACGACCAATGGCACCCTAGTGGGTGCTAGTAATAGTTTGGCCATAACAGGCGATGCTATTTTCGGTAACGAATCAATCGATACGGTCACGGGTTTATCCACGTTAGCCGTTAGTGGAACGACCGCTATTAACAGCAGTAATATCACGAGTACGTCTACACAGGGTTACACCGGTGCAGTCATCTTGGGTAATAACACTACGGTTAGTGGGCAAGGTATTAGCTTTAGCAGTACAGTCGTTTCTGATGGCACTAACCGTGCGCTGATCGTTAATGACAGTGGCACGACGACTTTTGGCGGCGTTGTTGGCAGTACGACAGTAGCTGACCAGTTGACCAGTTTGACCACAGATGCAGGTGGCTCTACCGCCATTAACGGTAGTGGTGTTTATACAACCGCAGCTCAAACCTATAACGATAATGTAATACTTGGCGCAGGCACTGTGCTGTCTGGCACCACAGTGACGACCAATGGCACCCTAGTGGGTGGTAGTAATAGTTTGGCAATAACAGGCGATGTGGTGTTTGGTAATGAAACAACCGATATTGTCACTGGTTTAACAACAGTAGATGTTAGTGGTGCTACGACCATTAATACAGATACCATCACCAGTGCTGATGCACAAACCTATAGCGGCGCTGTTATTCTGGGCAATAGCACAATCCTCACCGCCGCGGATAATTCGATTGTTTTCAGTAGTACGCTAGATTCCATAGCAGACGAAGCCATTGGGATGACAGTAAACGCGGGTAGCGGTGATGTGATCTTCACTGCTGCTGTGGGTGGTGTGACTAATGGCACACTGGGTGACTTGTCGGTTAATAGCACTGGATTAACTCAGTTTTCAGCGGCGGTTAACGCCGGCTCTGTTGCTACTAATGTTGGTGGTACGCTAGAAATTAACGGCGGCTCGGTGACTACATCAGGGATTCAGACCTACGGTGAGAGCCTGACCTTAGGGGCTAATGCCGTGCTTCAAGGAACAAGCATCACAGCAAATGGTACTGTTTCCGGTGCTGATAATTACAGCCTGAATGTTACCGGTGATGCGGTGTTTGGTAATGAAACAACCGATACAGTAACTGGATTGACGACTTTAGCGGTTAGCGGAAGCACTGCTATCAATAGCACAAATATCACCAGCAGTGGTACGCAAGCTTATGCAGGTGATGTAACACTTGGCAGCAATACCGCTTTAAGCGCAACGACGGTGACGACTAAGGGTAAAGTGATTGGCGAAGCCCATAGCCTAGATGTTACCGGCGATGCAGTATTTGGTGATGACGCAGCAGATACTGTTACGGGCTTAAGTACGCTAACGGTGAGCGGAATCACTGCGATCAATACCAGTAATATCACCAGTAGTAGCACACAAGCTTATACAGGCGATGTAACGCTAGGCAGCAATACTGTTTTAAGCGCAACGACGGTGACAACTAAGGGTAAAGTGATTGGCGCAGCCCATAGCCTAGATGTTAGCGGCGATGCGGTGTTTGGTAATGAAAAAAGCGATACGGTGACGGGTTTATCCACGTTAGCCGTCAGTGGCACGACCGCTATTAACAGCAGTAATATCACGAGTACGTCTACACAGGATTACACGGGTGCAGTCACCTTGGGTGATGATATTACGGTTAGTGGTCTAGGTATTAGCTTTAGCAATACTGTCGTTTCTGATGGCACTAACCGTGCGTTGATCGTTAATGACAGTGGCACGACAACTTTTGGCGGCGTTGTTGGCAGTACGACAGCAACTGACCAGTTGACCAGTTTGACCACAGATGCAGGTGGCTCTACCGCCATTAATGGTGGTGCTATTTATACAACCGCAGCGCAAACCTATAACGATAATGTAACACTTGGTGCAGGCACTGTGCTGTCTGGCACCACAGTGACGACCAATGGCACCCTAGTGGGTGCTAGTAATAGTTTGGCCATAACAGGCGATGCTATTTTCGGTAACGAATCAATCGATACGGTCACGGGTTTAACTACATTGTCTGTGAGTGGCACAACCGAAATCAATACCCGTAATATCACTGGTGATAGTACACAAGATTACACGGGTGCAGTCACACTGGGTGATGTTATTATCGAGCTAACTGGCGTGGGGATTACCTTTACTGATAATGTTATTTCTGACGGCATAAATCGAAGTCTGGATATAATTGATAGTGGTATTACAACGTTTGATGGTTTAGTCGGTACTTCAGTAGTTGGTCAGGAATTGTATTTTCTCACCACGGATGCAGCTGGAAGTACTGTGTTCAATGGTGGCGCTGTTTATACAACAGCAGCTCAAACCTATAACGATAATGTAACCCTCGGTGCAGACACAAGGTTAACGGGTACTAAAATCACCACAAATGGCACCATTGAGGGTGTGACACACAGCCTCAATATTGTCGGTGATGCTGTATTGGGTGATGCCGCCGGTGACACTGTCACGGGCTTAACAGCATTAGCCATCAGTGGTACTACGGGTATCAACACCAGTACGGTTACCTCAAGCGGCACTCAGAATTATACGGGTGCAGTCACTATTGGCGTCGATACAACGTTGACGACGACTGACTCGACGGTGACTTTTGATGCAACCATCGACTCATTAACATCGGTAGCGAAATCACTGACGGTCAATGCCGGTAACGGTGATGTGCATCTGATGGATGTAGTGGGTGCAGGAACCAATGGAGCGCTGAGTAGTATTGCGCTTACCGGTAATAATTTAACCCTCCATGATGTCACCACTATGGGTGAACAAACTTATAACGGTACCATCAATACTAATAGTACCTATACCAGTGATGGTAGTAACATTACCTTCAACGGTGATGTGATTATGAACGATGCGCTAGTGGTAAACACGGGAGCTGGAGCTGGCACAATCACCTTTACCGGCACATTAGATAGTGAAACCAGTGAAGCGAACACTCTGGATTTGACGGCGGGCACAGGCGATATTGCACTGCAAGGCGCGGTGGGTACTACGCAGACACTGGGTGCTATCAATGTTAACTCTGCGGTCAATGTAACCACTAGCTCTAGCATTGCTGCGGCTAGTCTGACCCAGCTTGGAGGCACAGGTACAACGACTATTGGTGGGGTGGTAACACTCTCGGCTGTCGAGGGAATGTCACTAACGGGTACAAATTTAGTTTTGAACGCTGCTGTTGATACAGCAACAGGGGCACTGGGCGGAACAGTAACAACAAATCATTCCGGTACAGCGACCATATCAGCTGCAGGTGATATTAATGCCGATGGTACGGTGAGTATCACTGCCACCGAAGGGATTTCTACAGCGGGCGATATTGCCACAACTGGCGATGATATCACCTTGGCATCAGCAACCACCCTGACGGGTAATGTTGCGCTCAGTACCGGGGGCACTACCGGCGCGATTAACTTCGACAGCTCTATTGATGGTGCTCATGCCTTAAGGCTGCTTTCAGGTGCGGCGCAGAGTTTTAATGCAGTGGGTAGTAGTACGCCATTAACACTGCTTCGGGTTGAATCAACAGGTGAAGTCACCCAAACTGCGTCTATAAAAGTTGGCAGCCTAGCGATTAAATCAGCGGGCGCTACCTTGGCAGATGCCGGTAACGATATAGGCACCCTGGCAGCATTACTGTCGGGTGGCGCAGGCCTTACCTTCGTCGATGTTAATGGCGTAGAGATTGGTACTATTGATGCCGGTGCGCTTGAGATTATAGGTATCAGTGAGGCTGACGGAGCGTCCAATGTTAGTATCACAGTGGCCGGACTGTTAAGTCAGGCCGCTTTATCGCCGATATCAATTGGTGGCAATTTGATAGTTGATAGCACCGCGTTTGCCGCAGATGATGTATTACTTAAGAATATTTCGGAAGGCGGGACTGAACTCGGTAATTCGTTGGTGGCTGGTGACTTTAGCATCAATAGCCGTGGTGACGTCACTCAGGAAGTCGATGCCAACGGCGAGGGTGCAGATGCATCGGTACAGGTAGGCGGGTCATTCAATATGACCGGCGACGGGGCTTTTGTAGCGGGGAACTCAACGGATAACTTAGTCGGTGGTGGTTCTGCCACTACAGCGGCTAATGAGCTTCGTCTGTTTGGTGTGATCACGTTAAGCATGGTCGATGGTGATTTGGTCGCTTCGGCGACAACAACTGGCGTAGGAGAGACAAGTACTGGCACTATATTGGCTGCCAACTTAACCAACGGTGCCATAGTGACGAGTGATGCCGGGGGGCAGAGTATTACTGAGGTGGCTGATGGAGATGCCATCTTGCTTAATGCGAGCAATACCATTGGTGGCACAGTCAAAATCACGACCCAAGGCGTTTACTCAAATGCAGGGGATTCGGTTGCGACAGGTATTCTCCAAACCAGCGCGTTAATCCTTACAGGAGATAATCGCTTCCAAGCGCTGCAAAGTGCAGAAAATAGTACTTCTGAGATAGAAGGTGCCGGTGAAATAGACCTGAGTAATATGGCGAATGCCTTCGCAGGTACGGTTTCTGCCACCGCTGTTGGGATGGATATTCATCTGCGTGATAGCAACGCGCTTGATTTAGGTGCTGTCAGTGGTCGTAATGTTCGGATAGAACTGGCGGATGAAAGCACTAAGGCAATAACGCAATCAGGTATTATTACCGCCACTACTTTATTGTTGCAAAATGCGGGTGCAGTCAGCCTCAACAATAATAATCGCATAACGACGGTAGCTGCGAACCTGAGTGGAGGCTTCAGTCTGGCCAACAATCAACCATTAACCGTTGGTACCGTCGGTGCTGTGAATGGTATTACTGCAGGAGGTGATATTACCCTGGCCAGTGATGCGTTGGCAATTAATCAGGCGATTAGTGCAACAGGTTATGCGTTAACGCTTAAGCCGTTAAATAGCGATACCTCTATTGGTTTGGGCGACAGTGTTGCCGGTAGCTTGTCTGTTGATGCAACAGAGTGGAATAACCTCAGTGATGGCTTCAGCAGTATCCTCGTGGGTCGTAACGATGGCTCCGGTAAAATAACGACGGGAGTTCTGACGGTTGCGGATAATCTTACATTGCTTAACGCTAGCGGCGGCATTGAACTCACAGGTCTTATGAATGCTGGTAGCAATACCTTGATACTGGACAGTACAGGTGCCGTTACCGATATTGGCAGTGGTAGCATCACAGCAGCGAGTTTAGCACTGCAGGGAGCAGCAGGAGCTTATTCTCTTGATGCCGCTTCCAATGACGTAGATCTACTTTCTGCGAACTCGGGCAGTGTTACTTATGTAGATGCAAATGCGCTATCAATTGGTACCTTTAATGCGATTGACGGAATCACGGCGATTGACGCTGTGGACATCTCAACTATTACTGGTGATTTGACGGTTTCTCAAAATATATCCGCGACTGCTATTAAGCTTAATGCCGGCCAATCGATTACTGCAGGAACGGCAACTGGAGGTAATGTTGTTCTTACCGGCTCACCATCGCTTACCACGAGCACGGGCAACGCTATTTTGTATACGGGTAGCATCGCGGGCAGTACCGGGGTGGCAGAGTCTTCGGCTAGTGCCGGTGATGGTTTAATCGCTTTTGCCAGTGGTCATTCTCGTTACAATGCCGACGAAACGACTGATTTCAGTACTGGTGGATGGACTGATCTTGGTGCCACTGGAATCTATGCGGTATATCGTGAACAGCCTGTCATTAGTGTGGCGGCCGTTAATAAATCCGTCACTTACGGGAATAATGATCCTACTAGCTATGCCGGCAGCTTTTCTGGCTTAATCCATGGCGATACTGCCGGGATCATAACGAATACGGCAGTTTGGGATAATGCGGCGTTAACAGATGATACGACTTCTACAGGCGGCCAGCGAATAGTAGGAAATTATGATGTTGTCTATAACAGTGGTCTCAACAACGGCTTAGGTTATGGTTTTACCGATAACGCCAGCTCGGTTGATGAGTTGACGGTTGATCAATTAGCATTATCCGGATCTATTACGGGTGGAGGCAATACTTATGGCTCTACGGTTACTGCGGGTAGTGTTAATTTCAGTAATTTATTGGCTGATGATTTAGTGGCGGGGGCGGCTGTCTCTGTCAATACCTCTGGTTTGCTGAGCACAAGTAACAATCTGAAAGCAGGTACTCACACCGGTATTCAGAGTGTTGGGGCTGGTCTGGCGGGTGCTGATGCAGGCAATTATAGCTTTGCTGGCACAACGGCTGACTACAGTGTTGATCAGTTAGGATTAACCCTAAGCGGTATTACAGCAACGAGTCGAACGTATGATGCGTCAACAAATGCAACGGTATCGGTTGACACTGCAAACTATGGTGGCTTGATTGGCGGGGATGATGTCACGGTTAATGCCACTGGTACATTTGACACTAAGCATGTTGGTAGCGGTAAAACGGTGGCACTGAGCTCTACTTATAGTGGTGTCGATAAAGGTAACTACAGTATTACCGACCAGGCAAATACCACGGCGGATGTGACGGCTAAAGCCATTAGCATTAGTGGTATTACGGCAAGCAACAAGATCTACGATGCAAACACCGACGCGGCGCTTGATGTCTCGGGTGCCGCAGGCTGGATCGCCGGGGATGTTGTCACGGTGGCGAGCACGGGTACCTTTGATACTAAGCATGCGGGTACCGGTAAGACGGTTAACCTGAGCGCTACCAGCTATGGCGGCGCGGA
>NZ_JACGVK010000061.1:0-1179 GCF_014077185.1 Colwellia sp. MB02u-10 | reverse complement strand
TATAAAGCGGGATTTAATCTGTCTTTCTACATCGCTATATTCAAAAAGTAAAATTAACGTGTTGAATGTTAATATTAAGTTATGTATATTAATTTGAATAAATATTCATTAGTTGGACATTCACCCTTGTTGAAAGTGGGATTTTAGTCCGCTTAATGCGGCGTTATGTGTTGCTGTTAACTTAGGAGTCAATATGAGCTTCAAATCTTGGCTGAGCTACTCGGGATTTTCTAGTAAAACATCAGCTAGGCCTCAAGATCCACTTGATAATAATTCCCGAGAGTTTCTAGCTTCAATCTTAGATACATGCAAAACCAAAGTAAGAAAACTAAGTGCTGGAACTATGGTATGGCGCGCACAGGCTGGATCACACAATGTGGCTTCACCAGATTTCCACATTGATGAGCGTGTTCCATACACATTTAAGCGAATGAAGCCTGATGCAGAACATTCATCTGATGGACGAGCAAACACTAAAGGGATTCCCTGTTTATATGTTGCAGCAGATGCTGAGACAGCAATACATGAAATTAGGCCTTGGCCTAGTTTAGTTGTGAGTCTCGGGAAATTGAAGCTGGTAAGAGAGCTCAAATTTATAGATTTTTCAGAGTCATCAGATTCTGAACAGTTCCCATACTTTTTCTTCAATGAGCCTTCTGCTGACGAAATAATAAAGGCAGTATGGGCTGCTATGGATTTTGCTTTTTCTTGGCCTGTGGCGGAATCTGATTCCAAATCAGAGTATGTACCGACACAAATAATATCGGAGCTTATCAAATCGAAAGGATATGATGGGATCATTTACAAAAGCTCTATAGCTAAAGGGCGCAATTATGTTCTTTTCAATTTAAATGATGCGGAAGTTGTTCAGTGTGATTTATTTGAAGTAACTAAGGTTAAGTTTGACTTCGAAAAGTTATATTAGAGATCTACTTTGGCTACGGAACTTAGCAACACATAACAAGAAAATCAACAAGGACACGTAACAGTTGGCTACGTTTCGCTTCGCTACACAATTTTAGCCAACCATTACTTAGCCCGTTAATTGGGCGTCTGGTATGACTCCCCACGTCAAGTTTAAAAACACTGATCCCTGCTCAAAAAAAGAGCCATAATTTATTCTTTATAAAATTAAATGAGTTAACGCACTAGATGAAGCAAGTAAATTCGTCGGTTTTC
>NZ_JACGVK010000060.1:0-1284 GCF_014077185.1 Colwellia sp. MB02u-10 | reverse complement strand
ATATCGATTAAGCGTTGCTTATAGACCTGCGCTGTTTCTTCAACTATTTTCAATTCGAATTCAGTTAATAGTTGTTCTCGCTGATATTTTCTGGTCAACAAGGTGCCTTTAAACAACTTATGCCAACGAGACAGTACATCTAGCGTAGACCAACTTTTCACCTGTTCACTATCAACATGAAGCACTAAATGTAAGTGATTATTCATGACAGCGTGAGCACAAATATCAATAGCAAATACCTGAGATAATTGAAAAATACGTTTTTCAATCCAACTACGCCTGTGCTCATAGCTGACACCCGTTTCTTTATCAACACCACATAAAAAAGCTTTGCGGACGGTTCGACTGCAAATATGATAATACGGCGTATCAGATAAACTGATTTGTTGTGAACGAGGCTTGGGCATAACTATCACCACACTTATAAAAGAGTAAATTAAGTGTAGTTTATTGTTGAAAAAACAAACAAGTTATTATGGGTGGCTTAATTAGTGTTGATTAGTGATTAGCTTAATTAATGACAAGTGAAGTGTCATAGCTATATTATCAACGCTTCCAGCGTGTATAAAACTATAACTTTAGGAAATTAAATTGAGTAAAGTAGGTGTAAGTAAAACGGTTATAAGTGATTCTTTAGGTATTGCAGCATTAGATAGAAATTCTTGGGGTAACAATAAGGATTCTGAGTTTATTCCTGATGGGGAGCATGCGTGGAGACTTTGGTGTGAGCATAGTATTATGTTCTCAGCTAAAATAAATGGCGAAATTGTTGGAGCAATACTTGCCTTTTATTGTGAAAGCGGAGTGTATTGTGTTCATAAAATTATCGTTTCAAGTGATCATCGTGGCAATGGAATTGGCAGCTTACTATTTGAGTCGCTGTTAACAACTTTAGATGCAAAGAAAGTCAGCAGCTGCTTAACTGTTGAGCCTAGTAATAAAAATGCAATATCGTTATATGACAAATTGGGCTATGAAGTTAAAGAGTTAGTTAATGGGTATTATCGAAGCTATGAAGATCGGTTTATCATGGTTAGGGAGCCTAATTAGAGCAATGTAAAGAAGGCAATCAAACGGAAAAGCTAGCACTTCGTGGGGAGTCATTATGTCTAGATTTTTCTAGAGTGCGGAGTTAAATCTGATTTGGCTTGCGAAGATAGGACCCTGTAACAAAATCTGTGTAACTGCCTATTATTAATACCCATGTAGGGTTAAGGATAGGCAGACTATGAATAAGAAAGCACTCGAAGCGTTCGGTAAGCAAGCGGCTAAATCAATTAAGAC
>NZ_JACGVK010000059.1:0-1569 GCF_014077185.1 Colwellia sp. MB02u-10 | reverse complement strand
GTTTAAAGTTTTGAGCTGTCAGCTATAAAAAACAGCTTTCAGATTCTTTGTCTGTTTCGCTTTACCCTACTGCGTTTTGTATTCGCTGTGCGGTTGACGGACTAAAGTCCGACCTACAAAACAATCACCTAAATCTACATTATCACCCGTAAGATCTTGTAGGTTGGACTTTAGTCCATCAAGTTAAATGAAATTTAACTGTTTTCGCACAAATGCGAACGACAAAATAAGGCCAACTGCAAATGTTTGTGATCCCAGCTCGTTAATAGCCGGCTGTTCAGTTGACGGACTAAAGTCCGACCTACAAAACAATCACCTAAATCTACATTATCACCCGTAAGATCTTGTAGGTTGGACTTTAGTCCATCAAGTTAAATGAAATTTAACCGTTTTCGCATTTATGCGAACGACAAAAAATAAGGCCAACTGCAAATGTTTGTGATCCCATTTCGTTAATAGCCCGCTGAACGGTTGACGGACTAAAGTCCGACCTACAAAACAATCGACCAACCTACATTATCACCCGTGGGCTCGATGTAGGGTGGACTTTAGTCCATCAAGTTAAAAACCGCTTATTGCTGCAACAGCTACAGCCGAATTATAAATAATTTGTGTGGCTGTTGACCATAATGTTAGATCATTCATGTATTCAGAATCTAATGGCACTACAATGGTGTCGCCTGGTTTTAATCCCGCATCTTCTGCGCCAGCAAACCAGTTACTTTCTTCAACCATTTTAATACTACCACTGGCCGAGATAACGTAAATGCGCTCGACGTCAGCACGTTTTTTAATACCACCACTTTGCGTAATATAGTCTTCAATCGACATGGTATTATTATATAAATGTGATGATCCCACCTGAATTTGGCCAATAACATTAACTGAATTGTTCTTAGTCGGTACATAAAGTACGTCTCCGCCTTCTAGTAACACATCATCATTATTTGCAGCCATTAAATTGGGCAGGTTAATGACTAAACGCCCTACTGGCTCTAATTTAGTAATATCGGCTAATATTTTTTGACCGTCGTCGTAATATGCTGAGCCACCTTGCTCAGTCAAAGATTTAGAAGCCATTTCAATACGTAAGTCGCCAACAAGCTTAGCTAGGTTTTTCTTTTCAAGTGCTTTTAACTTTATGCGGGTAAACACTGACGCATCAGGGTGAGCATATTGGGTTAAACCGCCGGCTTTACTGACTAAGTCGGCTAAGGTTTCACCACGACGAATGGTATATTTGCCAGGAAAGACAAACTCACCGCGTAATTCAACCACATGATTTTCACTCCAAGCCGGAATTTTATGTACATTCAGTCGATCTTTACTTTGCAAAGCAATATCGAAAACTTCATCTTTTTTTAAGGCTAAACCTAGGTCGACCTCTAAAGAAATTTTTGTCGCACCTGACGCGGTAAGTTTATTGCGAGTAACCTCTGCTCGCGCTAAGTAAGCAGATTCTTTCACGCCACCGGCGGCGGCTAATAAATCACTCACTTTTGCATTTTTCGCTAGCGGATAAACACCAGGAAATTTAACTTGGCCATCTACTTCAATCAGTTGAATGGG
>NZ_JACGVK010000058.1:0-252 GCF_014077185.1 Colwellia sp. MB02u-10 | reverse complement strand
TGAATTTAAAACTGCAAGGTCCGGCTTAGAATCAAACAGACTATATTTCACAAGTTGTGTAATAAATATTTAGCTAGATGGATAATACTCTAATACTCACTGACCAGATGTCAACAAAGCCACCAGCCTGTGTGAAAACTCTCAGAGTAAATTTTTTATGCGACGCTACGTGAATTAACAGGTGGTTTTACCTCAAACGTACTACAGAATTTAATCTACGGAGCCTTTTTACGTTGATATTATCCAATTACG
>NZ_JACGVK010000057.1:0-494 GCF_014077185.1 Colwellia sp. MB02u-10 | reverse complement strand
GCGACTGCCAGCGCGAATGTAAGCACTAAAGCGATCAGCATCAGTGGTATTACGGCAAGCAACAAAACCTACGATGCAAACACCGACGCGGTCCTTGATGTCTCGGGTGCCGCAGGCTGGATCGCTGGGGATGTTGTTACGGTGGCGAGCACGGGTACCTTTGATACTAAGCATGCGGGTACCGGTAAGACGGTTAACCTGAGCGCTACCAGCTATGGTGGCGCGGATAACACTAACTACAGCATCACAGATCAGGCGACTGCCAGCGCGGATGTAAGCACTAAAGCGATTAGCATCAGTGGCATCACTGCGGGCGACAAAACCTACGACGCGAACAAAGTAGCGGCCACTGATGTGACCGGTGCGGCTGGCTGGATCGCTGGGGATGTTGTTACGGTGGCGAGCACGGGTACCTTTGATACTAAGCATGTCGGTACCGGTAAAACGGTTAACCTGAGCGCTACCAGCTATGGCGGTGCGGATAACACGAACTA
>NZ_JACGVK010000056.1:0-23321 GCF_014077185.1 Colwellia sp. MB02u-10 | reverse complement strand
TTTTTAAGGAAATTTAAGGAAATTTAAGGAAATTTAAGGAAATTTAAGGAAAAATTACATGGCTTAATGTTTTATAAAAGTTGGCCATTAGCCATATTTTTCTCCCCCCTACTTACGAAAGCTTTCGTTAGTAGGGGCTTGTAGCGCTGTTTTTATGCCTTAGTCGTCTAGTTGATGCAACCAAGCCGCATGTGTTGGCGCTTGTTTAGTTTGTGCCCATTCCTCAACCATTACTGCCGCTACCCGTTTAAGTTCTGCATATTGTTCTGTGGTACCGATATTGGCGGCTAATTCTAAGCGGTGGCCGTTAGGGTCAAAGAAATAAATAGACTTAAATACACCATGATTAACTGGGCCTAAAACGTCTAAGCCGTGTGCTTGTAAATCGCTTTTTGCTGAAATTAAAGCATCAACACTTTCAACTTCTAATGCGATATGTTGTACCCATTCTGGGGTGTTTTCATCTCGGCCCATGTCAGGAGAATTGGGGATCTCAAAAAAGGCCAACACATTGCCCATACCCGCGTCTAAAAATATATGCATGTAGGGATCTGGCGCTTTTGTTGACGGCACCTCATTTTCGGCAATGGCGACAGTAAGTGCCATATTCAGATGTTTTTCATACCAATCAACGGTTTCTTTTGCGTCTTTACATCGATAAGCCACATGGTGCAAACGTTTTACATTAATCATAATATTATTACTTAAGTGAGTAGTTAAGCGAATGAGTTATTTTTTACCATAACTCGATAATGCGCCCTAATTTTCTGGCGAGTTTAGTGGCTAAATGTTGTCAGCAATTACGTACGCTTTAGTTTACAACACGGGTTTACAAAGCTAATTTACCCCTTTGGTAAAATATTCTGCCAACGTTTTACTAAGTTGTCATCAACCACTTTAAAGGCGATACCCGCTAATGGCGAATCTGTAACTTTCAATGTTGAGCTCAGCAGTTGGTCATCACGAAAAAAATCACAGGTTAGTTCTCTGCCTGCCGATGAATGATCAAATAAGGCTTGTATTGATTGCTCAGTCATTTTGATTTTATCTATTGCAATCAGCGTGTCGTTAACCGCTAAACCTGCTTTGGCCGCGGGTGACTTTTCCAGTACTTGCGTAATGGTTAAGCCAAAGCCTTGTACTTTATATTGTGCACCTAAATAACCCTGGTAATGCATTTCAGGCGTGGTTTCTACACTGTTTAATTTTTTGAATTTTTGTTTTTGCAGTTCAACGCCGTACGTTGCCAGTTCAGCAGTTAAATCAATACGCTCATTGCTGTATAAATAGTGCTTAAAGCTTGATGAAATATCTTCACCACAGAGCAGGTTAGCAATGTTAATAAAGTCAGCTTCACTGGTACCGATATTGGTGCGACCAAAGTGAATCCATAACTCTCGCATTAAGGTGTCTAAACTATGCTGGTTGTTTGATTTGCGGCGAATAATTAAGTCTAACCATAAAGCAATTAAAGCACCTTTGGTGTAATAACTAACAATGTTATTCACCGCATCTGGGCCTTGTTGATAAAACTTGGTCCAAGCATCAAAACTTGAAGCGGTCACGCTTTGTTTTAATTCACCACTACCGCGATAAACCCGTGTGGCTGTTTTCGCTAATATAGTTAAATAGTCTTCAAAGTTAATTAAGCCGGTACGATACAGTGAAAAGTCATCGTAGTAAGATGTTATCCCTTCAAAGGCCCATAACTGTTGGGTGTAACTTTCTTTTTGTAAGTTGTAAGGGACAAATTCTTTCGGTTTTATGCGACAAACATTCCAAGCATGAAAATATTCATGTGAACATAAGCTTAAGAAGCTTTTATAATCATCATTTAGCGCGGTTGCTGTTTGTTTTGGATTGGGTAAGTCGAAGCGACTGGCTTGTAAAATAGTAGAGTTTTTGTGTTCTAAGCCACCAAAACCATTCGCTTGTAAATGAGTGATAAACCAATATTCTTGAAAAGGTGCTTCACCAAATAAGCTAATGTGATGTTGGCATAACTTGCTAATATCAGCCGCCAAACGCTGAGTATCGCCATAGTGTTTACTGGTAAATACCAAATGGTGCACTACCCCTTCTACCGTAAATTCAGTGCTGTCAAAATCACCAATAGCGACTGGGCAGTCGATTAAGTGTTGGTAATTATCGGCAATATATTCACCAAACTGATATTTTGTCGTGGCTTTCGCTCGTGGTAAACCCGTCGCCACTCGCCATTGACTATGGTCAGCTAACGTTGAGGGATAAATGATGAGCTCACATGCTTGCTCGCTCAGCTCTTGTACTTGCAAAAAGGTTGAGCTGCCATTGAAAAATCCGCGCTGGCTATCTAGGTAAGCCGTGCGTACGGATAGGTCAAAAGCGAAAACTTGATAGCGCACTTGCACCTGTTCATTGCTGGCCTGCAATGACCAAGTTTGTTTATCAACTTTACTTAAACTAATGGCTTGCTCATTGCTGTCAAACGCGCAAATTTCGGTAATGTTTTTGGCAAAGTCGCGGATCATGTAACTGCCGGGTAACCAGGCGGGTAAAGATAAAGTGTAGCTTTGGCCTGGGGTACTTTTAAATGACAATAAGACCTCAAATAAATGACTATTTGGGTTAAGAGGGGAAATTTGATATTGGATCATATTGGCGCACAAATGTTGACAAGATATTTGTGCTCCAATGTAGCAGAGTTAACTGAATAAAACAGCTTGAAAATAAGCCTTAGCGACTACCTATTGCCATGGCGATTAACTTAAAATAACGGTTTTATCTTTATTGATGCAGATACGTTGCTCAGCATGCATTTTTACGGCATTACATAAGGCGATGGCTTCTAAGTCGTGGCCCAGATGAACCATGTGCTCAATGGTAAAAGCATGATTAATGGGTTTTACTTCTTGAACAATAATCGGCCCTTCATCTAGGTCTGCGGTGACATAATGTGCCGTAGCGCCAATGATTTTAACGCCACGTTTGTGCGCTTGATGATAAGGTTTTGCGCCTTTAAAACTGGGCAGAAAAGAGTGATGAATATTAATCGCTTGGCCACGTAAGCTACGACAAAGCTCGTCTGACAATATTTGCATATAACGGGCAAGTACCAATAAGTGACCATTATACTGCTGATAAATAGCTAATAATGCCTGCTCTTGCTGTGCTTTATTATCTTTATTGACTGGCAAGTAATGAAAGGGAACATTATGCCATTGGGCAAGTGGCTGACAATCTTGATGGTTTGAGGTGATAGCGACAATATTGACCGGTAACACACCCGCTTTCCATTTGGTTAATAGGGACACTAAGCAGTGATCATCTTTAGACACGGCAATAACGACATTAGGAAAATTCTCTTTTTCTCTAAGTTGATAATGCATATTTAATGGTTTTGCTAGTAAATCAATGGCTTGTCTGAATGCTGAAAAACTGACGGTCAGTTCTCGATCATCAAAAGCAATACGTGAAAAAAATGTATCGGTATAGGGATCACTGTATTGGCTAGTTTCAGTAATAAAGGCCCCGTGTTCGAATAAACTCTGGCTGACTTTTGCCAGTACGCCTGAAGTATCAGGGCACTGCCAAGTAAGAATATAGTGATGGGTGTTTTTCATGTTGTAGACGTTATTGTGGTTATATCTCAGCAGTTTGGCATTTTATTGTTATGTTGTTCAATACTTTTGTGCGATATGCTCATGCTATTTCAAACCGAATCGTCTTCGTCATCAAGTTTAGTTTTGTGTTGAATATAAAGTGCTTCAACCTTTTCTCTAGCCCAAGGGGTTTTTCTGAGAAACTTCAAGCTTGAGTTAATGCTAGGATCATCAGTAAAGCAACGAATTTTTATTTCTTTACCGAGATAATCAAAACCAAAATGTTCAACTAATTGAGTAACGATAATTTTTAAGGTGACGCCGTGTAATGGGTTGTAGGGTTGGTGATCCATATTATTGGCCTTAACAGTTTTAAGCACTATTCTATCATGACGTAGACTAATGCCTACTGGATTAATGACACTATTGGTGACGAAAGGTGACGAAAGCAAAATGGTGACGAAAGCAAAAAATAAAAAACGACGCTAAGGCGTCGTTTTTTTTAATCGTTAAGCCAAATTCAACGGCTTTAGTTTTGCTCAACTATTAATTCAAATGAGCTGCCAATGCTTCGCTGCCACCAATATGTTGTCCGTCGATAAAGATTTGCGGTACGGTGTCTGCATGAGTTAGCGCTTTAAACATGGTCAAGTTAACATCTTTGCCTACTTCTAACTCTTCAAATGTTAAGCCTTTTTCATTTAACAAGGCTTTTGCATTTTTGCAATGTGGGCAACCCGGCTTGCTAAAAACCGTAATCGCTGATGTTTGACAGGCTGACGGGTTAATATGATTTAACATAGTGTCGGCGTCAGATACTTCAAATGGGTCGCCTGGTAAATCAGGCTCAATAAACATTTTTTCAATAACGCCATTTTTAACTAACATCGCATAACGCCAGCTACGTTTACCAAAACCGATAGCGGCTTTATCAACTAACATGCCCATGCCATCCGTAAATTCGCCGTTGCCATCAGGAATAAAGCTAATTTTGTCTGCATCTTGGTGTGCTGCCCAAGCATTCATCACGAAGGTGTCATTGACTGACATACAAATAATTTCGTCAACACCGTTCTGAAAGAACTTGGGTGCCAATTCGTTATAACGTGGTAAATGTGAAGATGAACAGGTCGGTGTAAAAGCACCGGGTAGCGAAAAAACCACGACCGTTTTATCACTAAAAATTTCGTCACTAGTGCGCGTTGTCCACTCGTCATTGGCTCTTAATGTGAAAGTAACATTAGGGACTTTTTGTTGCTCTTTGTTTTCTAACATAATGGCTCCGTTTATAGTTTCTAAAATAATGTTGTTGTTGACTATGTTGCTATTATTGAACAAGTCCGACTTTAAATAAAGTGATTAATATTGCACTTCATGATTGATAAAATCGATTAATGAAATCAATGGATAAAAGTAGCCACTGATATTAAGCAATTTTAGCTACTGGCATCCCTACATTTCATCAGGCGGCTGTCATTATCTGCACGGGTTAATTTTCACTTATCAATTTGTACTGGTCAATTTGGCCAAGATGACTTAAATGAATTCGATGCTAGTAATAGAAATAATTTCCTGTTTTATCGGCAAAGTGGTAAATTAAGCGCAATAAAGTTGTATATACAATTTGAGGGATTTAGATGTCAAACAGTTACACCTTAATTAAAGGCTCTGTGCCTTTACTCATCAGCATGCCACACAATGGCGAAGAAATACCCGCAGATATTGCGAAGATGATGACCGACAGAGGACGTGAAGTTGCCGATACTGACTGGCATATGGAGCGTTTATATGCCTTTGCAAAAAAGCTTGGCGCTTATATATTAATACCTAAATATAACCGTTATGTGATTGACTTAAATCGTGATCCTGACGGTGTTGATTTATACCCAGGTGCAAATAATACTGAACTTTGTCCGACCACAGCATTTGATTTATCACCTTTATATCAAGCAGGCTGTGCACCGAGTGCTGAACAAATAGCGGCTCGTGTTACAGATTATTGGCAACCTTACCATCAGGCCTTAAGCTCAACCATGCAAGCAATAAAAGTTGAATTTGGTCAAGCCGTGTTGCTTGAGGCACATTCTATTCGCTCGCATGTGCCAAGATTTTTTCAGGGACAATTACCTGATTTTAATTTTGGTAATGCCGATGGAAAAAGTTGTGCTCCTGAACTCATGGCAGCTTTAGTGGATCTAGATTACGCACCTTACACTATGGTCTGTAATGGTCGCTTTAAAGGCGGTTATATTACGCGGGTATTCGGTCAACCTAAGAATAATTTTCATGCTATTCAATTAGAGCTTTCACAGCATACCTATATGAATGAGCAAGCCATGACTTATAACGAAAGCTTGGCCTTGCAAGCGCAGCCTAAACTTGCCGCCTTGGTTAAAACGCTGATAAATTTTACTGCCATTAACACCATAAGCCAAAACGCCACTGAGTAAGGGAAGGTATCGATGAAACTTTTTGCTAAAAAAATCTTATTAGCTGATGGCTGGGCTAACGAGCAAACGTTGACGATTGAACAGGGCGTGATTACTGATATTACCGCCGGATATATCGCAGGCGCGGAACGTGCTAATGGTGTGGTTATACCGGGTATGGTCAATTGTCACTCTCATGCCTTTCAACGGGCTTTTGCCGGTTTTAGTGAACAAGGCAGCGAAGGTCAAGACAGTTTTTGGACTTGGCGTAATGTTATGTATAAATTTTTGGGGCAATTAAGCTCAGAAGATGTTCAGGTAATTGCCCGCCAGCTTTATATTGAAATGTTGAAAATGGGTTATACCCGTGTTGCTGAATTTCATTATCTTCATCATGATATTGACGGCCAAAATCATCAAAACCTCGCCACTATGGCGCAAGCTATTTTTGCCGCGGCTCAGCAATCGGGTATTGGTTTAACATTATTACCTGTGCTGTATAGATTCAGCGGCTTTGGCAGACAAGCCGCGACTGACGGACAAAAGCGCTTTATTAATTCAGTTGAGCAGTTTAATGACTTAGTCACTGATTGTTTTGCGCTCGCCAAATCACAAGCTAATTGCAATGTCGGTATTGCGCCACATTCTTTACGCGCGGTGGATAAAAATTCGCTCTTAGCGGCAGTGGCTCATGTGAGAGCTCTTGATGCGCAAGCGCCGATTCATATTCACATTGCCGAACAGCAAAAAGAGGTAACAGACTGTCTCGTTCATTATGGTCAACGGCCGGTGCAGTGGTTACTCAACAATGCCGATTTAGACCAGCATTGGTGTTTAATTCACGCCACACATATCGATGAACAAGAGCGCAAAGGTATTATTGCTAGCCAAGCAATAGCCGGAATTTGCCCAACCACAGAAGCTAATTTAGGTGATGGTATATTCCCGACCAGTGAATTTTTAATAGACAATGGCACCTTTGCTATTGGCTCAGACAGCCATATTTCGGTTAATCCAATCGAAGAATTACGCTGGCTTGAATATGCTCAACGCTTAAGTAAGCAACAACGCGCCCTGTTAGCCACCAGTGAGCAAAAGTCTGTTGGACTTAATTTATGGCAAAAAGCCGCCGCCGGAGGCGCACAAAGCACCAACAGTAATACCGGCGCATTGGCTATGGGTAAGCAAGCTGATTTATTGGTTTTGGATGACAGCCAATTACGTTTATTTGCCCATGACGATATTCACTTACTCGACAGCGTTATTTTTGCAAGCCAAAATAACCCGGTTTTAGATGTGATGGTCAATGGTCATTGGGTGATCCAAGGCGCAGAACATGCTTTAGAGCAAGCGAGTGCAGATAGTTTTGCGACCTTATTAGCTAGGCTTTCAGCTTAATTATTTCGCTTAATGTTAACTAGGCGATTAGCTTGGCTCGCCATCGTCTTGATTCCTTAGCTATGATAACAATATGATTAATTTCTTGATTATTTCTACGGGTTAAAACAAGTCACTATGACGTTATTTATTTAATCATTAGCCTAGCGAGTGATTAAATAAATACATTATAATTGACTGTTTTTTTTCGTATATTTTTATTCATGTAAACTAGCCCCACTAATTAATAAAACGGATATTAGCTAGCTGTTTGACCTCAAGTTGAACATTTGTGCAAGTCGATAAAATCTCTACAGCAGGTCATTATAACAAATTGCTATATTTGTTGATGGCTCGACACACTTTGGCCAAATTATCGCGCTGTAGTTTTGGCGTTTGTTTTTTACTGCTACAATATTGCTCGTTAAACTTTTCTACCTTTTCACGGCTGCTGGTGATTGCTGCCACATAAGCTATTTCTTGGCTAGTGAAGTGACTAAAGTCACGCGATAAATCCTGATATATTTTATCGGACTTTAAACGTACTTTGGTGTCAGTCACCTCTGAAAAATAACTCAGCACAACTTGTTTTTGCTCAAATAACCAGCGGTTTAGTTTTTCATTGGGATAATAATGAAAATATAACGCGGTGGCCACGATCAAGATCAATAATTTTTTCATATCTTGCCTTATAATCATATGTACGTACAAATAATCAGCAACTCGCTGCTGTTATTTAACCAATCACCAATAGTATTATTGTTTTCTTGGGCTAAATGTCATGCTAATGACGCTAGAGTAATCAATTTGGTACTAACAAAGCAATATTATGCTATTTTTTTGATGGGTAATCAGTACGAATCCGTTATAATTACCCGGTATTACCGACATAAAGGATCCGCTTTGAAATCAAAAGATAAAAACATTAACGTTAATCAGCATATTCCGATTAAAAATGTTCAAATTCATCAGCCCACCAAAAGCGAGACGTATAAACCTCGTGATCAAATCTATGTTCGCAAAGTAAAAGGTGTATTTCAAAAACTACGCAAAAAAATGAATTTTTTCTTTTTAGCGCTATTTGCTGGTTTACCTTGGTTACAATATGACGGCCACCAAGCGATTTTGTTTGATATTAGCGAACAACGTTTTACGCTATGGAGTGTCACGCTTTGGCCACAAGATCTCACGCTATTGGCCTGGCTCTTAATTCTTAGTGCTTTTTTGCTGTTCTTTATTACCACTTTTTTAGGGCGAGTTTGGTGTGGTTACCTTTGTCCTCAAACGGTTTGGACCTTCATATTTATCTGGTTTGAAGAAAAAATAGAAGGCACAGCCAATCAGCGTAAAAAACTCGACAGTCAAGCAATGGACATCAATAAGTTTTGGCGTAAAGCGCTAAAACATTTTTGTTGGGGCTTAATTTCTGTTTTAACCGCGCTAACCTTTGCCGGTTACTTTGTACCCATGCGTGAGGTATTTGTTGATTTTTTCACTTTTAATGCCTCGTTTGCCTTAGCCGCCACAGTATGGTTTTTTGCTTTTTGTACTTACGGTAACGCCGGCTGGATGCGCGAAATTATGTGTTTACATATGTGCCCGTATGCCCGCTTTCAATCCGCGATGTTTGATAAAGACACCTTAACCGTTTCTTACGATGCCAAACGTGGTGAAAACCGAGGCCCACGTACCAGAAAAGACGTGCCAAAAGATATTGGTTTAGGTGATTGTATTGACTGTAATTTATGTGTTCAGGTTTGCCCTACCGGTATTGATATTCGTAATGGCTTACAATATGAATGTATTAATTGTGGTGCTTGTGTTGATGCCTGTGACGATGTTATGGAGCGCATGGGCTATGATAAAGGTTTAATTCGTCATGCCACTGAGCATGAGTTAGAAGGGAAAAAAGTGCACTTTGTCCGTACTAAACTTATTGGTTATGCCATCGTATTATTTGTGATGACTAGCTTATTGGTTTTAGAAATGGTCAACAGGGTGCCCGTATCAATGGAAATTATTCGCGATAGAAATGAGTTAGCCAAAGAGAACTTTAATGGTGATATTGAGAATGTTTACACTCTAAAAATTCTCAATAAGTCACAAAAAGATAATCGTTAT
The DNA here is from genome assembly GCF_014077185.1 of Colwellia sp. MB02u-10. NCBI lineage: Bacteria > Pseudomonadati > Pseudomonadota > Gammaproteobacteria > Alteromonadales > Colwelliaceae > Colwellia > Colwellia sp. MB02u-10. Next base: position 13,813 of record NZ_JACGVK010000056.1, on the reverse strand, counting down.
CGTCTGTCAGTAAAGGGTATTAACAATACTAAATGGAACGGCGATCAAGAGGTACTTGTTAAAGCAGCTAAAGTCTATACTTTACCGATCAGCCTTTCGGTCGCCCCTGATGAATTAGAAGACTATATGACAGATATAAGTTTTGTGATTGAATTAGTATCTGAGACGGATGAGGTGAAGCTTGAACACGAAAGCCGCTTCTTTAATAAACGCTAATGTCAGTATTTGATTTTACCTCGCTGTCACCCGATTTAATTCTAGACGGTTTGGAAAGCACAGGTTTAACTGTTGATAGTGGTTTGTTGGCATTAAACAGTTATGAGAATCGTGTTTATCAATTTCATGACATGGCTAAAACTAAATATGTAACCAAGTTTTATCGACCGCAACGCTGGACAGAAGCACAAATTAGGGAAGAGCATAACTTTTCTTTTGAATTAGATGCCAGCGAACTGCCTTTAGTGGCACCAATGAAAATTGATGGCGAGTCTTTGTTTTCATATAAAGGCTATAAATTTGCTATCTTTCCTTGTCGTGGTGGCCGAATTTTTGAGGTTGATAACTTAGAGCAATTAGAGTGGATGGGGCGATTTTTAGGCCGAATTCACGCTGTTGCCGCTCAAAAAAGTTTTAGCGAACGGCCAACCTTTAATAGTGAAGAAATGCTCCAGCAAGCACAGCTTATTATCGAACGATCTAACTTTGTGCCTGCTGGCTTAAGCTTGCCTTTTTTCACTATTTTAGAACAAGTGATCACCATTGCAAGTCAGCAATATCAGCCTACCTCGCAGATCCGTCTGCACGGTGATTGTCATGCCGGTAACATTTTGTGGACTGAGGTTGGGCCGCACTTTGTTGACCTTGATGATTGTCGTATGGGGCCTGCGGTGCAAGATATTTGGATGATGCTTAGTGGTGATCGCCAGCAGCAGTCATTACAACTTGACACCATATTAACTGGCTACAATGAATTTTATCGCTTTGAAGCCAATCAATTGCCTTTAATTGAATCATTGCGTACTATGCGAGTAGTTAATTATATGGCATGGCTATGTAAACGTTGGCAAGACCCTGCTTTTCCTCGTAACTTTCCGTGGTTTAATACTGAAAAATATTGGGAACAACAAATTTTGATGCTTAAAGAGCAAATGTCAGCCTTACAGCAACCACCGCTAAGTTTGCTAGGTTATTAAGCACGCATAGTGCTATTGATTTTGATTTATTAATAATAATTAGGAATTGTAATTTTATGAAGAAGTTAGTGAGCTTATTCGCTTTAATGTTATTACCTGTACTCTCATTCGCAGCAGATTATACTGAAGGTGAGCATTACACTAAAGTGAATGAAGACGTTTCTGCTAAGTCTGAAGTACGTGAGTTTTTCTCTTTTTATTGCGGACATTGTTTTAAATTTGAACCCTTTATGGCGACGTTAAAAACCTCCATACCAGCAGATGCTGACTTTGAAATGAACCATGTAGATTTTTTGCGTGCTGCTTCACCTAAAGTACAACAAATGCTAAGTAAAGCGGTTGTTGTTGCCCATCAAATGGGTTTAGAGAAGAAAATTATTGGCGCACTGTTTAATTACATCCATATCCAAAAAGCGGTATTTACTTCAGAAAAAGATATCCGAAATGTTTTCGTACTCAACGGTGCCGATGGTGAAAAATTCGATAAGTTAATGAAAAGCTTTAGTGTGGTCAGCAAAGCAAATGCGATGAAGAAACAGCAAGACTATTTTGCTAATAAAGGTGCTTTAACCGCAGTACCTACTGTGATTGTTAATGGTAAATACCGTGTTGATCCGGCCGGCTTAGATAGAAACAATTTTGAACAAGATTATATCAAGCTAGTAAATCACTTATTAACCTTAAAGTAAGTTAATCCGTGCTGACATGGATGTAGTGACTTAGTTTTTGTTTAGTATAAAAAACTGACCGTTCATCCGGTACATAAAAAAGAGGCTTTGGCCTCTTTTTTATTGCTTTGCTCTTTATATCCTATGTTTTAGCCGTAAACGCTGTCATGCGAGTATCAAAAGCATTGGCAAAGCGCAGTGCTGAGGCATCGTCCATATTAAAATAAAGCGAAGGCTCAATTAACTCGGCTTCCATTAGGGCAAAGGTGTTTTGATAGCGAACAAAGTCAATACGCGCGTAGAGTAGTTCACCATGGAGCTTGCTGATAGCTTGCATGGTATTGTTTGCTGCTACCAATAAGGATGGTTCAGGCATTACCGATAATAAGCCACCACCATGCTCTTCTTGAACACGAAAATCACCTTGGGCTGGGGTTTTTAATATGGTGTGACTGTACTGGCCGTTAAAATAAAACAACGAAAACTCACCTTCTTGGCAAATAGCAGCGATAAAAGGCTGCACCATTAACTCTCGCTTTGCAAACGCTTGACTTAACTCAGCTACTTGATCTTGATAAGTGTCTTTTGTGAGCCAAAATGTATTATCAGCATTGGCACTGACTCGCGGCTTTAAGACTATTTGCTCGGTAGCAAAGTGGCTGAAATATCCCACCATATGGTCAGGATCAAAAGCCTGTGGCCATAATGTCGGTACAATAGTCACTTGCTCAGCGGCTAAGCTTTTTAAGTAGCTTTTATTAATATTCCACTGCACCACCTTTAAGCTATTCTCTAACTGGGCGCTTGATTGCTCAATAGCCGACAGTACCTTGAGAAAACTTTCCATGTCATCTTGGTAATCCCATGGGCTACGAATAATAACCGCAGCATAGTCTGACCAATTTACGCTGCTATCACGCCAGGAAATTACTTCGGTTTGCCAGCCTAAAGCAAGCATTGGCTGATCAATCAAACAATCATAAGCTTCAAAATTTGCCAAACTGTCCATGGATAAAATTGCGCATTTTCTCATAAAATATATTGCCTCTACTGTATTGGCTAAGGTTAAAGGTTAAGGTGAATAAAACTAAGGCTAGTTAATTAGCAAAAATTTCTGCTGGAAACAATTGCCCATACATAGCTATCGGCATAACAAGCCACTGTGCTGATGTTTGATTAAAGATCAATAATTGCTGCTCCGTGGCATAAAAACTTAACTGTAATGGCAGCGGTTGGCCGGCAATGTCGAGCTTAACATCTAGTGACAATTGTCGATCAACTATCGGGGCTTGGGCCATCGCCTGACCGCTGCTTTGCTGCCAAGACATCATCATTTGTGCTAATGCTTGGCCAGAAATATTAGCCGGAACTGCCCGCCAAGTGCGGCCTATCCGCTCAATAGTAACCACATTAGTGATGTTGAGTGTTAAAATAATATTTTGCGATCCGACTAAAGCAATCTCTTGATCGCTAGTGACCTCAGTATTTTTATTTGGCGAGTGAATTTTTTTATTCGTGGCGTTAATCAATAAAATAAAGCCCATTACCATAATGATAATGACATTATTCCAGCCAGTTTTTGATAATCTGATCATCATGTACCTCAGTACTGCTTATTATCTTTATCATACAAAAAAATTGAGCTCATTAGAATATAGCGTTACATTAATAACAATAATATCACCCCAAAATTAAGGCTTCGTATGAAACTAAAACCATTAAGTGTTGGAGTATTATTACTCTGCGGCTTATTCAGCGCAACCAGCACGTTTGCCAACCAAACCAGTGAACAATTTCAACAGTTACTCAATGAGCATTGGCAAAGGGCAAATCAAGAACAAGTGTTTTTTCGAAAAGATCCCGATGCCTTTCGCATGAAGGGTAAGTTACCTGAAATGTCAGCAAATGGCCGTGAACGTCGGTCAAAATACAACAATGAATTGCTAACGCGTATTGAAGGTATTGATGTTAATAAACTCTCAGGTGCTGATCAGGTCAGCTATCGTTTATTTAAATATGAACGCGAAGCTGAAGCAAAAAGTTATCAATTTCAAGATCACCTTTATCCGTTAACCTATTATTCAGGTTTTCATAGTTACTTTGCCGGCGCTCCAGCCAACATGTCATTTTTAACCGAACAAGACTATAGTAATTATTTAATCAGTCTCGCTGATTATCCACGTTATAACCAAGCACATATCGTTGATCTAAAACAAGCCATTGCCTTAGGTCATACCCATTACTGTGAAAGCTTTAAAGGCTATGAAAAATCAATCAGTAAGCATTTAGTCGCTGATGTACAAAACAGTGTTTTTTATGCGCCTATGCTGAATATGCCAGCCGTCATTTCATCAACAGAGCAAGCGCAGTATCGCCAGCAAGTAAAAACCTTGATTAAAGAGACTGTTTTACCCGAGTACCAAGCCTTTTATGACTTTTTCACCAAAGAATATATGACTCACTGTCGGACCACGGCTGGTATTAGCAGTGTTGAGGGCGGCGAAGCATACTACCAATACTTAATCGAGTATTACACGACCACAGATTTATCGGCTGATGAAATTCATCAAATAGGTCTAGATGAAGTCAGTCGCATACGTACAGAAATGCAGCAAATTATTAAAGCTGTGGACTTTAAGGGTGAATTTAAAGATTTTATTGCGTTTTTGCGTAACGACCAGCAATTTTACACCGATAGTGCGATGGACATGCTGGAAAAAGCCAGCTATATCACCCGTAAAATGGCGGCACAATTACCGAAATGGTTTTCGGTATTACCCCGTTCAACTTTTGATATTAAATCCAGTCCAAATGGTGGTGCCTACTATGTTGCCTCCGATGGCAGTGGTACCACATCAGGCACCTACTTTTTAGAGACTAAAAATTTAAAAAGCCAACCTTTATATACCTTAGAGGCATTAACCTTTCATGAGGCAGAGCCCGGTCATCACTTTCAAAGTGCTATTGCGCAAGAAGTGGATATGCCCGAGTTTCGTAAAACTTTATACCACGCCGCCTATGGCGAAGGTTGGGGGCTATATTCAGAACGTTTAGGTAAGGAAATGGGCTTTTACCAAAATCCATACAGTGACTTTGGTCGCTTAACCTATGAAGCATGGCGTGCTTGTCGCTTAGTGGTCGATACGGGTATCCATGCCAAAGGTTGGACCCGTCAACAAGCGATCGATTATTTAGCCAAGAATACCGCTTTAAGCATGGCTGATGTTATTGGCCAGATTGACCGCTATATTACTTGGCCAGCGCAAGCCTTGTCATACAAAATTGGTGAAATAAAAATTCGTCAATTGCGGGCGAAAGCGGAACAAGCCTTAGGCGATAAGTTCGACGTTAGAGCTTTTCATGACCAAATGCTGAAAAATGGTAGCTTACCTATGGCACTGCTTGAAGAGTTAACCATGGACTGGATAGCGCAGCAGTTGTAACGGCTAAAATATTTATATCATTGCAAAAAAAGAGCAACGCCATTAAGTGGTTGCTCTTTTTTATTTACTCCTTATGCCAGCTTAAGCAACATTGCCCAATAAACTATTTTTCAAAGCTTAATGGTCATCATCATAATTATAATTATAGTTATAGTTATTAAGCGAATAAAATACCAGCCACTTACTAGCTATTGTCAGTGCTTCCAATTCAGTTAACTCAGCTGTTGTGGACCTTAAGATCGACATACGCAATTTCATGTCGGCCGTTTAGTCACTTAGTTTAGTAGTCACTCAGTTTAGTGGTGAGTGACTGGCATATCAGATAGGACTAAAGCTAACCTTCAGAGGGGAAAATAGGCATAAGGTTAAGGCGTAGGTTTGCTGTGTAAATTAATGATGACGGGTCACGGCCATTAACGGGCAGTTAACTGAGTGATTTTCTATAGGCAATAAAAAACCCGGTATAAACCGGGTTTTTAAATAAGCCGTATCAATTACTTGATTTTAGCTTCTTTATACATAACATGCTGACGGATGCGAGGATCAAACTTTTTGATTTCCATCTTTTCAGGCATAGTTTTTTTGTTTTTGTCAGTAGTGTAAAAATGGCCAGTGCCAGCACTAGAAACTAAACGAATTTTATCGCGCATTGCAATTCCTTAAACTTTTTCGCCACGGGCACGGATATCAGTTAATACTGCATCAATACCGTTCTTATCGATAATACGCATTCCTTTCGGAGTTAAACGTAATTTAACGAAACTATTTTCACTCTCAACCCAGAAACGGTGAGTTTGAAGGTTAGGTAAAAAACGACGACGAGTCGCGTTTCTTGCGTGCGAACGGTTGTTTCCAACCATTGGCTTTTTGCCTGTTACTTGGCAAACTTTAGACATATGAGTACTCCAAAATTAATTTCAGGTCGTGCTGTATTTCCCCAAGACCGTCGCCTCGGGATCCTGAAAAAGGTGGCATATTATAGTGAAAGTGAAAAATGAATACCAGTATTAATCAACTTTAAAGTGAATAGTTTTGAAATTATATATAATTCAATGACTTAAATTGAATAATTGACATGACTATAGTGTTTCATGAGTCATTATCATTCAAATCGAATGTTAATGACTCATTTTCAGTCTATTTTAGCAGCGAACTATTTGCGTGATCTTTCTTTTTGATCTTTTTTAGCCAGTTCATTAGTTAAAATATGAATAATAGCTGACATAGCCACTTGAGTATTAAACGCCAATGCTTGTAGCTTTGCTATGGCTGTTTTACGCAAGGCCAATCTGCTAAGACGAAAACGACGGCCGCTGCTGTGCAACTTTTTACTTGTCATGCAATGTATTCTTTGGCGCTCAAAACAGCTTGCTGAAATACTCACACATCATTCAATCATTCAATCATTCGGCCATGTTCAGCATACGAATAACAATGACAACCCGCGACAATGATATGATCAAGTACTTTGATATCAATTAACGCCAGTGCTTGTTCTAGTCGACTGGTAATTTGGTTATCGGCCATACTTGGCTCAGCAATACCCGACGGGTGATTGTGCGCCAGAATAACCGCTCCCGCTTGATATTTTAGTGCGGTCTCAACCACAATGCGTGGGTATACTGCAGCAGCATTAATGGTGCCGTGAAATAGCCGTTCAAACTTTATCACTTGATGCTGAGTATTTAAAAAGAGCACAGCGAATACTTCTCGGGTTTCATGGCGCAGTTCTGCTTTTAAAAAGTTTTGCGTGCTCAGTGAAGACGTTAACGCTTGCCCCATTTGCATCTGTTCCGCTAAATAGCGTGTCGACATTTCTAAACATGCTTGTAACTGCACATATTTTGCAACACCTAAACCATGATGCTGGCAAAAGTCATCTAATCCCGCTTGATATATTTTCGAAATACTGCCAAAGCTTTTTAATAAATTTCGTGCAAGGTCAACTACATGGCAACCTTTAACGCCTGTGCGCAAGAATATTGCCAGCAGTTCGGCATCACTTAAGCTTTTCGCGCCAAAGTGTAATAACTTCTCTCGTGGTTTTTCAGCGTCTGGCCAGTCTTTTAACATAAGTGCATCCTTGCAAAGTGATTTGAATAAAAGTGCGATAATGCTATCTTATTGCCCATTGTCGTTATTAAGATTAGCAGTTTATGCAGATTCTTCAGGGTAAAAAAATCCTATTGGGTATCAGTGGTGGCATTGCCGCCTACAAAACGCCAGAGCTAGTGCGCCGATTAAAAGATAAAGGCGGCGATGTTCGTGTGGTGATGACAGACGGCGCTCAAGCCTTTATTACGCCATTAACCTTACAAGCGGTTTCCGGCAATGCGGTATCAAGTAGTTTATTAGATACGCAAGCTGAGTTGGCTATGGGCCATATCGAGCTGGCAAAATGGGCTGATTTTATTTTAATTGCACCCGCTACAGCCGACCTTATCGCTAAAATTGCCGCTGGGTTGGCAAATGATTTGCTAACCACGCTTTGTTTAGCGACCGCAGCGCCAGTGGCTATTGCACCGGCAATGAACCAACAAATGTGGCATAACCTAGCAACACAAAAAAATATTAACACCTTAAGGTCATGGCACTACCGCCTATTTGGTCCAGGTGCTGGCGAACAAGCCTGCGGTGATGTTGGCTTAGGCCGCATGTTAGACGTGCCTGAGTTAGTTGAATTAACTTGCCAAGCCATCGCAAAAATGAATAACCATGATACTGACTTAAATCAGCCAAAACCTTTAACTGGCCAGAAATGGTTAATTACCGCTGGGCCGACCCGCGAAGCTATTGACCCTGTGCGTTATATTTCCAACCACAGCTCAGGAAAAATGGGTTTTGCTATTGCCAATGCAGCCAAAAGCCTTGGCGCAGAGGTCACCATCATCTCAGGGCCTGTTAGCCTAGCAACCCCACAAGGTTGTCAAAAAATAGCGGTAACTAGTGCCACAGAGATGCATCAACAGGCTATTGCGCTCGCGCCTGATGTGGATGTTTTTGTTGCTTGTGCTGCTGTGGCTGACTACCGTATTGATCATATAGCCAGTGAAAAAATTAAAAAATCGCACGATACCATGCAACTTAATCTGATCAAGAACCCTGATATTGTTGCTGATGTTGCTGCATTAGCGCATAAGCCTTTTACGGTTGGTTTCGCTGCTGAAACGCAAAATGTAGCGCATTATGCTCGTGATAAATTAGCCCGTAAAAATCTTGATATGATCGCCGCCAATAACGTCGCTGCTGCAGGCCAAGGCTTTAACAGTGACAACAATGCGTTGACGGTATTTACCGCTAGCGATAAAAAAGTTTTACCTTTAATGAGCAAAAATGAGCTTGCCAAACAATTAGTACAACATATTCACCAAACATGGCAAAGTTCTCGATTAAAGAACTAATGTCGGGTGGTTAATTTCAGGCTTGAACATCAGCTAAATAACGCTATACAATCACGCTAATCTTTTAGTAGTAAAACCATCGGCATAATTTATCCATCCGTTTGGTCTGACTGTTGAAAATATAATAACAATAGAGAATCAGTTTTATGTCGGCAACTCAAAAACCTAATCGTAAACAACAAATTTTAGAATGTCTTGCTCATATGTTAGAAACTAGTGCAGGGCAGCGGATCACAACAGCAAAGCTTGCCGCCGAAGTTGGTGTTTCTGAAGCGGCGCTTTATCGCCATTTTCCATCGAAAGCACGGATGTTTGAAGGCTTAATAGAGTTTATTGAAGAATCTATTTTTTCTCGGGTAAACCTGATATTAACCGACCATAAAGAAGCCTTGATTCGTTGCCATCATATTTTGCATGTATTACTTATTTTTGCTGAGCGTAATCCCGGCATGTGCCGCATTCTTGCCGGTGATGCATTAATGGGGGAAAACGAGCGTTTACGTGCTCGTGTGAATCAATTTTTTGAAAAACTTGAATCACAATTTAAGCAAGTTTTGCGAGAGCGAAAGCTACGAGAAGGTAAAGGTTTCACCATTTCAGAGCAGGCTTTAGCCAACATTTTAATGGCGTATGCTGAAGGTAAAATTAATCAATATGTTCGCTCTGACTTTACCAAGAAACCCAGTAACGATTTTAATGAGCAATGGCAATTTTTAATGGCTGATAAATAGGCCATTGCGGCGAAAAAAATCATGGCGATAAGAGATTAATTGCCATCAGTAAGTAAAAAATTAAGGAAAGCTATTGAGTACGTTAGCACAACTAGAACCAAGCAAGTTATGGCAAATTTTTGATAAAATTTGTAGCATTCCACACCCCTCAAAACACGAGCAAAAAATATCGTTGTGGATCCAAAACTGGGCAACTGAACTCGGGCTAAGTGTTAAAGAAGACGCTATTGGCAACCTCATTATTAAAAAACCCGCCACGGCAGGTATGGAAAATAAAAAGGGCGTTATTTTACAAGCTCATATGGATATGGTGCCACAGAAAAATGCGGCCACTGATCATGATTTTCGTGTCGACCCTATCAAGCCATACATAATTACCGAAGCTGATGGCGACTGGGTAACCGCTGAAGGTACAACACTAGGTGCAGATAACGGTATTGGCTTATCATCTGCGTTAGCGGTTTTGGCTAGTGACGATATTGTACACGGCCCGTTAGAAGTTTTAGTCACCATTGATGAAGAAGCGGGTATGACGGGTGCTTTTGGTCTTAAAGCCGGTTGGTTAGACGGTGACTTGTTAATCAATACTGATTCAGAGCAAGAAGGTGAAGTGTACATGGGTTGCGCTGGCGGCATTGATGGTGAAGCCACTTTTGCTATTAGTAATGAAAGTGCGCCTGCTGATGTTGAATCATTTAACTTGTCAATTTCGGGTCTTAAAGGTGGGCACTCTGGTGTCGATATTCATACCGGTCGAGCCAACGCTAACCAACTATTGGTGCGTTTTTTACTCGACGCTAGCAACACCTTAGGTTTGCGTTTAACGGAATTAAATGGCGGCAGTTTACGCAATGCTATTCCGCGCGAAGCCGATGCTAGCTTTGTTATTAGCCGTACGAAAATTGCGCCGTTAAAAGCCAAGCTAGCTGAGTATTTAGCAACAGTGCGCCAATCGCTAGGTGCTATCGAAACCCATATTGAGATGTTATTGATTTCGCCTGAAACCTTTGATGAATGTTGGACGCAAGCCAGCCAACATACTATCTTACGTGCACTTAACGCCTGCCCTAATGGTGTGTTACGAATGAGCGATGACATTGAAGGCATTGTTGAAACCTCATTAAACTTAGGTGTTATGCGCAGCAAAGGTAATAAATTTGTTGCCATGACTTTGATCCGTAGCTTACATGACGACGGGCGCTTAGCAGCACAAACTATGGTGCAATCTGTGTTTGAGCTCGCTGGTGCGAGTATTAAATTTTCTGGTGCTTACCCTGGTTGGAAACCCGATACCCGCTCAGCATTAATGCAAACTGTGCGCGACACTTATCAAACACTGTTTAATAAAGTACCTGAAATTATGGTTATTCATGCCGGTCTTGAATGTGGCTTATTCAAAACAGCTTATCCGCATTGGGATATGGTGTCATTTGGCCCAACGATAAAATTCCCTCACTCACCGGACGAGAAAGTACAAATAGAGACTGTTGAGCGCTATTGGCAGTTATTGTTAGCCGTATTAGCCAATATTCCAGAAAAGTCGTAAGTGATGCTGTAGCGCTTTATTTTAGTGCGCTACAATTTTATTTTATTTTTTCCTTGCTTTGCTTTGCTACTATCATATGTAAGGTTTATAACTGTTTGATTTATTAGGGTGAAACCTGACCAGGTCAACAAAATGTTTGCTAGGCTAAAGTCTAATGAACAAGCGATTGTAAGCAACTTAAAGTAAGATTGGCATCCTATAAATTTTATAAAGTAAATAACGATATGATTCAGCCAAAAAAATTATAATAGCTGACGATCATCCATTATTTAGACAAGCATTATTAGGGACATTAAAATTAAAGCCAACCCCAAACACATTGGTTGGAAGCACAAACTATAGCTGAGCTAGAACAGCAACTGCGCGACAATAACGACAGTGATCTGCTATGACTAGATTTGCATATTCCCCTTGCCCGTGGCTTCAATACCTTGATACATGTACGTAATCATCTTCCACAAATACCGGTTGTAGTGGTATCGGCTCATGAAGACCACGAAACCATATATAAATCTATGGGCTATCAATAAGCCGTGTAAAATATAACACAGATGAACAATTATCTATTTTAGTGTTAATAAGCATGGTAGTTGTTTTAGTCCACTAGCCTTTTTTCATCGATTAGTGATAAATCAACAATATCATTAACAATATTTAGAGCCCCTGTTGGCTCATTTTGATTATAATTTAGAGCTTTCATGGATAGATCATAAAACGGTTAAACGTATCGCGGTTAACGAATAGGGCAGTTAAACCTTACGACGTCGAGAAGATGGCTATTATTTAGCCTTAAATCGTGAAAATTTTAGGGTGTTGGTGTATGGCAAGTTGTTCTTGGATTTATCGAGAGTTCAATATCGACTCATTTGAGTGTCGTAATGAAGAGCGGTGGAGATTGTCTACCATTAATCACGCATTGATAGTACTCTACATAGCAATATTTTTGCCGATGTTATATTTAGGTGGTTTTTTCAATTATTTGTTGAATTCCCCCCCATTAAGGTAAGCCTTCTATATTTACCGTGTCGAGATCCAAGCCACTTTAAGAAGTAATTAAAATAAAATTGATATTTAAAAACGAATAAAGCTAGGTAGCGGTTAGTCAAAGAAAGGTGGAAACCTTTGCTTTATGTATACCTAAAAACAAAAGCTTTCAGCTAAAGAAGCTGTCGGTAGATTTTTGAGTTGTCTAGCGCCAAAAGTAAAGTAGTAGTTATCGCTAAGTTAATTAATTTGCTTAACGTAATAGCTTTCATTTTATTCCCCCCCCCCTCTTAACACTTAATTAATCTTTAACGTTCTGTTAATTATGCTATGTAAAAAGCTAGTTCAAACCTTTTTCAGTACAAGATGGGCTAAAAAGTAGCTTTAGACTGTTGTATTAATAAAGTATTATGTACTCACATGATATATATGAATTATTTCAATACTATTCTTTATTAATGTTACATATTTTCATTTAATGTTGCAAAGTTTTATTTAAAATGCTTGCTAGATGCTTGTACGTTATTATACGGTATTATACACTATGATGCAGGTGTTATGCAGGTGTTATGCAGGTGTTACTCGGATGCTTTTAAAATGTTATTAAGGTGTAATTATTTAACTTTATTTCAGATAACCGCTATTAAAATTGTAATACAGACACAGTAAATAACAAATTGAATAATAATTTTTCTATCTATTCAATGGCAGCTTCAGCTAAGAAAACGGAATTAAAAAATATGTCATCTAGATATTTGATAAAGAGATTAATAGTTCTTCTTTTTTGTAGCGCTCCAATGGGCAATGCATCCGCGAATTTTGAATTCAATTATTATTTAACATGTAATCTTTAAATTAAAATAGTCTTATAGGGGAAGCCATTATGGCCGAAAGTAATGAAGTAGTTGAATCTAATTTAATACAGCCAAGTGGCAAAGAACTTTCCCTTGAAGGTGAGGCTCAACCTCTGCTTGATGAAGAGGCTCAACTTCTTCTTGATGATGAGGCTCAACCTCTGCTTGGTAGTGGATCCCAACCTCTCCTAGGTGGTGAATCTCTACTTAACAATGAAGAAGCGATTAGTAATACAAACTTAGGTGAGTCTGCATCCAATGGAGATTTTGCGGATGCTGAAATTTTACAAGAAACTTCTGAAATACAAACTGTAATTCAAGACGAAAATCAGGCGGCTGATGTAATTAAAACATCAGCCACGGCAGTACTCACCAATAACTCTAATTCAGGTTTTATTGAGCGTGATGGTGTTGAAGTCATAGCAACGACAATATTTCGAACAGGCGGTGTTAATACTACTGTAAACATTGTTCCTCAGCCTATTTCAACAGCATTACTTACAGATATATCGGTCTCTCCACCAACCATCACTATTGCTGGCGACACCAATACCAATGGCGTTTATGACTTAGCAGAGCTTGGTGGGGATGGAACGGTCACTGCAACGATTGCGATCCCAACAGATGCAGTGGCTGGAGATATTGTCACCTATCAAGTCAATAGTGAAACAGCAGTATCAGTGACCTTAACAACGGTTAACATTGCGTCAGGTATCGGTGTAGAAATCCCACCATTAGCCGTTATCACAGCCAAGATCACAGATGGTGCTGGAAATACATCCACCAATGGCACGGCAACTGCTTTAGCGCCAGATATCACAGCACCAGTAGCAGTCGATGATGCAATCAATACCACTGAAGATACCGTATTTACATCAAGCATTGATTTAGCTGCTAACGATACCGATTTAGATGGAGACAGCTTAACGGTAACAGCGGGAACATTTACAACAGCGCAAGGCGGAACATTAGCGCTTGCAGCGGATGGCTCAT